>QMYF01000035.1 GCA_003662515.1 Candidatus Hecatellales archaeon
CGCTAGGCCTAATGCAAAGCTTAGCCGTCCAAACCATGCATTCCTCAACCGTTTCAGCCACGTATACTAGGTGTTCGGGGGCAGGGCCTATGAAGACCTTTTCACCCGTGCGGGCGTCATAAACCTTGAAGCTCTCCTCATCGTCTATTCTGCCCAGGTAAAGCCTCCTATACTTCAGGCCTTGAGGCCCAACGATTACGGGAACTCCAAGCCTGTTAAACCCTGTAGCAATGCTGGCTGCTTTCTGGCTCATGGCTCCCCACGCAACTCCCACCGCTCCAACCCTATTAAGAATGTAGTCTGCTATTTCCTCGTAGTTGCCCCTAAGCTTCCTCCTAGCATAAATATAGGCAATTTTAATACAGGCATCACTGATGTGCGGGTTAGCCACACAGGAGCCTTCGTTTGAAAGTTCGCCTCGAAGGAAGCCTCCTCCAAACACCTCATAAGGCGACCTGCCCTCCTCATCCTTATAGAAGGCAATAGCCATAGCTGCGCAACCAGTTGAGGTGACAATGTAGCCTCGCCTGGCAAACTCGTAGGCCATTCTCCCCACGTCAGTCATGGGGGTCGGCCAGTTTGCACAACCCACATAGGCTACTACGCCTGGAATCTCACCCAGCACTATGGGGGCCCCTACCTCCCGGATTTCCGTGTCTAGGATGGGGCCTCTCCCAACCCTAACCTTAAACCTTTCCGTCCTAAACTTGCGCTCACTAGCCGCCACTATGAGGCTGTGGACCGGGATCTGCTGTGGACATGCCTCCTCACAGCGGCCGCAGCCCACGCAGCGGTCGTAGAGAGCTGCCAGAGGCTCAATGTTACCTGTCTTAGCCGCGTTAACAGCTTCATCAGTGGGTAGATCCCACGGACAGTTTCTCCGACATTTACCGCAGAAGGTGCATTTGGAGGCTGCTTCCTTAATCTGTTCAATGCTTGGAATAGTCTTATACTTCTTGCGGAGAGGCTGCATTCGGAGAGCTGTTAAAACGGCTACCTCCCCAACTTTTTCAGGGTCAAAGATAGCTGCCCCCTTAATTTCCCTATTCACCAGCCTGTTGACTATAACCTCAGCCGGAAGCTCGGTTAGGTCTGGAAGGCCGTGACAAACTCTCTCATTGGCTGCAATAACCGGGGTTTGAACCCTCCAAGCCTCCTCAACCACATCTGTCCTAATACACTGCTCGTCAACCACGATGCAGTCGGCTATCCCGCTTCGAATGAAACGAAGCTCATAGGACATAGGCCCAATAATTTTAGCCTGGTTCGTATACCTTGTAAAGTCGTGAGCCGTGCAGCATAGGCCTGCAACCTCAATCATTTGGCCTGGCTCTCCAAGCCCTTTCTTCCGCATATAATCAATGATTTCAATGCTTGGAGCCACGTTGTGGCCTATGGATAGGGTTAAGGGTTTGGTGACATCGACGCAGCCTGCCCCTATCTCGGTTAGCGGGGCGTTGGGGTCACCTTTCGGGAAGCCGAAGGTGATAATCTGTTCGACATCAGCGACTTCCATGGCTACATGGTCTATCATACCCATGTGAAGAGCTTTCGACTCGAAGTCTAGGTAGCTTCCCTCCTGCCCTGTGTGGACGGCAGCTAGGGCCTGAATAATTTGCTCCTCACAGTAGTTGAGGATGTAGGAGAGGTCTCCCAAGGTTTTAGGTTTAATTCCACATACAAGCCTAACATGAGGCATTTCACACTCAATTTCCGGCCCTAGGTCTATTGGGTAATCCTCCCCATACTTGAGGAGTAAATGTTCAAGCATGTGCCTAGCATGAGCCGTGTGGGTTGAGGCTCCAATACAGCAGGCGAGAAGAACTATCCTAGCTTGCTGGGTTTTAATATCTATGCCGCAAGCCCCCCTCTTCCCCCCGGAGAGATCACATTTACCGTAGGTGCAGAGGCAACATAGGTCACAGAAGGGAGCATAGAAAGGCTTATAACGGCTTAACAGCAAGTGATCCCAAGCTCTCAGGTCTTTTAAGCCTGGGAAGGGTGTAGGCCCTTGAGGCTCCCACTCCTCTTCGAGGGCAAGCCTCCCAATGAGAACTTCAAGGTCGCGGGCGTACACCGTGTCGGTTTTAAGCTCTTTAATGGTGAATTTTGAGGGGCCCTTTTTCACTTCCAAGGCTTCCTTCAACCCCATTATTTGTAATATTCGTTTTGGAAAAAGATGGCTTCAAGCCCCATAAATGCTTTACGGTAACTTGAAAAGGCCTTCTGCCAGCAGCCCTTATAAAGCGGAAAAAGAAAGGTGCAGGAAATTAAAGGTTTTCATAGACTTTTCTCAGAAACTCCTCGTCTGAAAGGATTCCTTCCGGAGGCTCAACGGCAGGATTCAGCTTCATTTCCACGCCGTCAAGCCTTAAAGCTGTCCCGCCTGTTTCAAGCCCTGAAATGGCGACGGGAACCCTATATTTGGCATGCTTCACCGTTAAGGTTTCCACGTAGTCTAAGGCTGCGAAGGGCAGAGAGGCTAGGGTTTGAGCCGCCTTGAAGGGGAGGCTTGCCAGCGGGTTTGAACTCACGATTAAGGCTGCATCGGCTTCACCTTTAACGAGAATGGGAACCACGCTGGTTTCAGCAGGGCTGTGTTTCACCCCTTCAGGGGTGAAGTTTAAGGCGTAGGGGTGGCCTGTCTCTTTAAGGCAGGTTTCAATGAAGCCTAAACTGTTGTAGTGGCCTGGGAGAGGCATAGCAACGCAGCGCACTCCAGCCTTCTCCAAGGCGTCTGTAAGCCTGTGGAGAGCGGAGAGATTTTCTTCCGCCTTACCAGAGCCTAGAAGCCCCAACCCGTAGAAAATGGCTACGAAACTGGAGTTTTTAAGGTCTCGGACGAGGCTTGCAATCCTCCTTAGAGGGAGGCTTAGCTTAGATTCGCTGGGGTATTGACCTGTCTCCACCATGTAGGTTAAAGCTTCCATGAGGGCGGCGTCCTCTCCAGGCTGCAAGATCAGCCTGTTGTGGGCTACGGTTCGCGTTTTCCTGACATCTACAACGGTTAAAATGCGGCTTTCCACCCCTCTTTCAGCTTTAAGCCCCCTAGGGAAAACCGAGAATTTGCTCATGTGCCGGTGGAAGGTTTCAGCGGGGTTGGCTCCCCAGAAAATAATGTGGTCGGCGTTCTCTCGCACGTCGTCAAGGGTGGTTTTATAGAAGCCTTTCTCCCTTGCCGCCATAATAGCATAGCCGTAATAGAGGCTTAAGGGACCGTCAAAATAGGCGTTAAGCTTACCTGCAAGCTTTAACCCTAAGCTTATGGCTTCACAGGTGGAGTTACACCAGCCATAGAGCAGAGGCTTCCTTGAAGACTTCAACATTTCAGCAACCTTTTCAGCCATCTCGTCGCCAGAAAGCCTTTTAAGGCTGCCATCCTCCACAGCCAAATATTCTTTAAACCGCTCCGGCGAGAAAGCCATCCTCAGTTTTTCGTTTCCCACAATGCAGCTTCCAAAGTCTTTAACGATTCTCCCGTTTTCCACTATGATTTTGATGTCTTCGCAGAGAAGGGAGCAGCCTGTACATGTGACCTCCAAGCTTGAAACCTCCCTTTACGGCTAATAGACTTTAATCGCCTCCGTATAGCAGTATTGCTCGCACACCCTACAGTCTAAGCCGTGAGGCGGGAAACGTCTACACTTCTCCAGTTTAACGATTTTGACTTTCCCGTCCTCCACCCTTAAAACCACCTCGTCGCTGGTGGTTGAAAGCCCCTTACCAATGTTCGGGTCTACAGCCACATTGGCAGGGCAAACCACAACACAGTTCCCACAGCCAGTACACTTGTCCACATCAACCTTCACACCGGTTTCCCTAGTCTCTAGGATAGGCTTCAGAAGCTCCCTTAGACTTTCCAGCTTATCCTTGTATTTCGGCTCTAGCAGGGGCGGGCAATCCTCGATTTTAGCCTCCTTCTTCAGAAGCTTCGAGGCGAAAACCATGCAGGTGGCGAAGCCGCACTTTTTACAGTTTATTCCAGGGAGAAGCTTGTACACAGTTAGAACCGTTATTTTGGCCGGTTTACCTTCAGCCAATTCAACCCATCCTCAAATCTTTAACGATGGGCTTAAATAAGCAGACCCCTTGGTGCTATTTGAACATGTCGGGGCCAAACTGGGAGAGGAAAGGTAAAACCGGCGTTTTCATCTGCGATTGCGGCACCAATATTGCTGGTTTTGTCGACACCCAGCGGCTGGTTGAACATTTCTCCAAGATGGAAGGTGTGGAAGCCTTTGGAAGCCTCCACCTCTGCAGCGAGGCTGGGCTTCAACTCATAAAGGAGAAAATTAAGGAGCATAACTTGAGCAGGGTGGTGGTGGCCTGCTGCACGCCGAGGCTTCACGGTGAACTTTTCAGGAGAACCGTGGAGGAGGCAGGGTTAAACCCCAACTTTCTGCAGGTTGCCAACATCCGTGAACATTGCAGCTGGGTTCACTGGTTTAACAGGGAGAAAGCCACAGGGAAAGCTTTAGACCTGACTGAGATGGCTCTCGCCGCCGTGGAGCACGCTTTGCCTTCTAGGAAGGCTAAGGTTCCAGTGGAGCGCAGGGTGCTAGTTATTGGGGGAGGAGTTGCGGGAATAAACGCCGCTTTAAACCTGGCAAACGCCGGGGTTGAAGTGATTTTAGTTGAGAAGACAGGGTTTATTGGGGGACATATGGCTAAGTGGGATAAAGTTTTTCCAACGTTGGACTGTAGCATATGCATTCTCGGCCCTTTAATGGCTGAAGTTTACAGTCACCCCAAGGTTAAGGTTTACACTTTATGTGAAGTTGTTTCGGTTAAGGGTGCAGCGGGCAACTATGAGGTTGAACTTTACAGGAAGGCGAGATATGTGGATTTGGAGAAGTGCAATGGCTGCAATAAGTGTTTGGATGTCTGCCCGATAACTGTTCCCAACGAGTATGAGTATGGTATCGGCGAGCGGAAGGCCATGGTTAAACCTTACGCGGAAGCCGTTCCCACAGCACCTTACATCGACATGGAGAATTGCGTTGGCTGCAGGTCCTGCGAGGCTGTCTGCGACCAGGAAGCCATAAGGTTTGACGATAAAGACGAGAGGTTTACGGTCAGGGTGGGAGCCATCATTGTGGCTACAGGCTTCGTTCCTGTCGACCCTTCAGAGCTGGACGAGTACGGTTATGGACGTTACCCCGACGTGATAACAGGGGCGGAGTTGGAGAGGCTGGTGAATCCTGCAGGACCTACTCGGGGGAGGCTTGTAAGGCTTTCCGACGGCTCCAAGCCCGAAAGGATAGCCTTCATCCAGTGTGTTGGAAGCAGGTCTACCAGGCTTGGCAGACCCTACTGTAGCGTTGTTTGCTGCAACTACGCGGTTAAGCAGGCTCTCGAGATTAAGAGTCTCCACCCTGAAATGGATGTGGCCGTGTTCTACATTGATTTGAGAGCTGCCGGTAAAGGCTACGAGGAAGCCTTTATGAGGGCTCAGGCAGCCGGGGTGCGGTTTATCCGCGGAGAAGTTGGAAGAATTTCCCAGGCAGGCCGGAGGCTTCGCCTCTACTACGAGAACACCTTGACAGGGGAGGTTCTCCAAGAAGATTTCGACATGGTAGTTTTAAGCGTGGGCATCGCCCCGAACCCCGACAACGAGAAGCTTTCAAGGATTTTGAGGACAAGCCTCGACGAGAACGGCTTCTTCCTTGAAGAGCACTGTAAGCTTAGGCCTGCAGACACCTTCTCTCGAGGCGTCTTCGTGGCTGGAACCGTTCAGGGACCGAAAGACATTACGGCTTCAGTTGGGCAAGCTGGGCTTGCAGCCTCCCGAGCCTACCAGCTTATCTCTTCACCCGAGCTGGAATTCGAGGTTGAGGCGCCTGTTTTTAACCCTGACCTTTGCTTGGGCTGCGGCCTTTGCGTTCAATTCTGCGATTATGGAGCCTTGAAGCGTGTGGAGAACAGAATAGAGGTTGACGAGGTGGCCTGTATGGGTTGTGGAGCCTGCGTAGCCGTCTGCCCGTCTGGAGCCCTTCAGCTTCCAGCCTCCACCGACGAGCAGGTTAGAGCCATGATAAACGTTCTAGCGAAAAACGCTAGGGAGAGGCCGCTTATCTTAGCCTTCTTCTGCCGGTGGTGTGGTTATGCTGCTGCCGACATGGCTGGGCTGAACAGGGCGCCCTACCCTACCAACGTCCGCATAATTCAGATTCCCTGCACCGCCCGGATTAACGCCCTCCACATCCTAGAGGCTTTCAGGCTTGGAATAGACGGTGTGCTCGTTGTAGGATGCGACGAGAACAGCTGCCACTACATAACCGGGATAAAGAAGGCTATGACGCGGGTTTCCAGGCTTAAAAAGGTTCTGGAGGAGATGGGAATAAACCCTGAGAGGCTTCACATAGACC
>QMYF01000036.1 GCA_003662515.1 Candidatus Hecatellales archaeon
CTTCCAGTTTTTAACCGGGATAATGCTGGTGGTGGTGCGTCCAACATCCATGAGGATTGCCTCCCGCAGCTTCCTGGAAACCAGCCAGCCTGAAGCAGCCCAGTTAGCTGAAGCCACCCTCAAAGGATGGGTTTCCGCCTCTTCAACAGGGATCAGCCGGCCCTCCACGCTCACAACCTTTATGGGAGTAGACTTGAAAAGGTCTCCTACGCTGCTTAAAACGTGGATCTCGCCTTCCCGCTTATTCTCGTAGACGTCTGAAACCTCCGCTGTCATGGTTAACCCTACAGCTTCAACTTCAACCTCAGGTAGCAAGCGTAAAAGAAGGTTTAAGGCTTCGGGAAGCCTCTCCTTCCCAGCCTTCCATAAAGGGAAGTATTGGGAAGCCGTGTAGACTTCTAGAGGTTTACCCTCCTCCACTTTAAGGAGGGCAGCCTTAAGATTTGCACCGCCCACATCCAACCCTAGAAAGAACATCCCGCAGAGCCTCCAAACCTTCCGCATTCAAGGCTCCAGCTAAAGCTTCAACTTTTAAAGCTAAACCCTCCACCGTTTCATCCCAGCCAACTAGGAGGGCTTCCCCTCCTCTTGGAGCATAGAATTCTAGGCTTGAGGTAGCGGGTGGAAGGCTGGAAGATTTAAGCCAGAAGGCAGCTCGGAAAGGCTTAGGCAAACTGTCTGCAGTAAGCCTTCCTCTGGCTGCTTGAAGCATTAGGCTGGCCAGGTTTTCCGGTAAAACTTTTCTCAATCCCAGGTAGGATGTGGTTAAGCGGAGGTTTATATCCATCACCCAAGCTTCGCCTCCAGCCAAGACTAAGTCTACTCCCAGGAAGCCTGAAGGCTCTCCTCCCAGCGCCTCAGCAGCCTTTAAAGCCTCCTCTACGGCGATTCTTCCGTTTTCAATGGGTAGCGGTGTGAGGCCTCCTAGGTAGCTTCCACCTATAGGTGGCGGATTAAGCTTGACCAGCTGGAGGTTTAAACTTAAAGGGTAGGCTTTGCCTTTACAGGCGATAAGGCTGACGCTTACAGGCAGACCTGAAACATGTTTCTGGACGAGGACTGGAGGATCTCCCCCCTCCAAGGCGAAACTTAAGGCTTCCTCCAGCAGCTCCGAGCTGGGAACAAAGCTTAGCCCTGAACATCCAGCCGACCTGGAAGGCTTAACCACTAGAGGGTAATCCAAGTTTAACTTATTAGGCCCCGATTCAGCCTTCACCGTTTCGGGAAACTTAACCCTCCCTTTCAAAGCCTCCAAGAACTCAGCTTTCCCAGGAAATTTTCTCAAAAGGCTGGATGGACAGTTCAACGTGGAAACCCCTGCTTCCTCCGCCATCCCTACAAGGGTTGAAAGTGCTCCTCTTTGCTCTGGAGCCACCATAAGCGCAGCCTCGACTTCCGACAGCAAGCCTTTCAGGCTTCTCCAAAACTCCTGTTGGCTGCTAACCTTAACTACGCGGTTTGCAGGAAGCCCTGAAGAGTCAATCCGCCCGTCGAGAAGCGTGTAAACCTGCAGGTTTAAGGCTTTGAAGTCTTCTATTAATGCTTTAAGCATGGCGTAGCCTTCGGTTAAACCCCAAGCAGGAGGCTTTTCCCCCGCAAATCCTCCGCCTGAGAAATATTCGCATATCAGGATTTTCAAGGCTTCCAGACAGTATGTATATTTGAGGGGGAACCTTAATTTAAGTGGAAACTTCAAAGGGGAAGTTAAGGCTTGCCGAAAAGAATAGTTCCAGACACTTCCGTGATTATTAGCGGAAGGCTTGCAGAAAGCCTGGAGAAGGGAGACTTTAAAGTAGACGAGCTTATCGTTCCCATCGCCGTTTTAGACGAGCTTCAAGCTCAAGCCTCGAAGGGGCGCCATTCAGGCTTCATAGGGCTTAAAGAGCTTAAACGGCTTAGAGAAGCCTGCAAGGCTGGGAAAGTTAAATTTAAGTTTTCCGGTGGGAGGCCGAGCCTTGACGACATTAGGCTGGCGGCTAGCGGGAGAATCGACAGCATAATCGTGGATGTGGCGTTGAGGGAGAAAGCTGAGCTTGTGACTTCCGATTATGTTCAGGCTTTAACTGCTGAGGCTAGGGGCTTAAAGGTTCACTTCCTCCAGCCGGAGGAGCGGGCTAAAAAGCTTAGACTGGAAGACCTTTTCACCCCTGACACCATGAGTGTTCACCTTAAGGAAGGGGCTGCCCCCATGGCTAAGAAGGGGAAGCCAGGCGAATTCAAGCTTGTTAAGCTTAGGAGTAAGCCTTTGACGGCTGAAGAGGTGGAAGCCTACATCCGGGAAGTCTACGAGCTGGCTAAGGTTAAGGGGAGAGGCTTCGTGGAAATCGATAGGGGAAGCGCCTTTGTAGCCCAGATAGGAGAGTTTAGGGTGGCTGTGGCTAGGCCTCCCTTCTCCGACGGGGTTGAGTTCACCGCAGTCAGACCCATAGTTAAGCTTAAGCTTGAAGACTACAAGCTTTCGGACAGGCTTATGGAACGGCTGAGAACCAAGGCTGAGGGAATCCTTATCGCCGGGCCTCCAGGCTCAGGCAAAACCACTTTCGCCTCCTCCCTCGCCGAATTCTACATGGCGCAGGGGAAAATCGTTAAGACCTTGGAGTCTCCTCGAGACCTCCAAGTTGGCCCGGAAATCACCCAGTATGGGCCTTTGGAGGGAAGCTTTGAGAAGTCGGCTGACGTTCTTCTGCTGGTGCGCCCCGACTACACGGTTTTCGACGAGGTTAGGAAAACCGAAGACTTCCAGGTTTTCACGGATATGAGGCTGGCAGGGGTGGGAATGATAGGTGTGCTTCACGCCAGCAGCCCCATCGACGCCATTCAAAGGTTTATAGGCAGAGTTGAGTTGGGCATGATTCCCCACATCGTGGACACCTTGATTTTCATACGCTATGGTGAGGTGGAGAGGGTTTACGAGCTTTCCATGACCGTTAAGGTTCCCACAGGGATGACGGATGAGGCTTTGGCTAGGCCTGTAATCGAGGTTAGAGACTTCGAGACAGGCCGCCTCGACTACGAGATCTACACTTTCGGAGAGGAGAACATCGTGGTTCCTGTGGCTGAGGGGCGGAGGGAAACCCCTGCCGAAAGGCTGGCTGCCCAGCGGATACTTGAAGAGGTTCGGAAGCTTTGCCCTGAAGCCTCCGTGGAGATGGTTTCCAGCGGGAGGGCTGTCGTCAAGGTTGACAGAGCCTCTATTCCCCATCTGATAGGCAGGAAAGGCTCAACCATTAGCAGGCTGGAGAAAAAGTTGGGGGTGAGGCTGGACATTAAGC
The DNA here is from genome assembly GCA_003662515.1 of Candidatus Hecatellales archaeon. Taxonomy (GTDB): domain Archaea; phylum Thermoproteota; class Bathyarchaeia; order Hecatellales; family Hecatellaceae; genus B25. The sequence continues at coordinate 3,273 of QMYF01000036.1, forward strand.
CTTCGGAGGCAGCCCCCGCGGAGGGGCCGCCCATAGACTTCGAGCTTCAGGAAACAAAGCGGGGAGTAGACCTATACTTCGACAAGGAGTATACAGGCAAAAGGGTAACCGTTTTCGTTGAGGATGAGCCTGTGCTCACAGCTCAGGTGGGCAGGAAGGCTAGGGTTAGAATCTCTGGGAGAAGCCCTCCAGGCAGAAAGCTTATTGAGGCTCTGGAGAAGGGTAAGGGGATTACGGTTAGGCTAGCGGCCTGAAAACCCTTTTCGCAGGCCAGCCACGCTGGTCGAAAAAGGTTTTCACGATGAACTCTTTCAGGTTTAACGGGTTGTCCACATAGGTTATGGTGGCCTGCCTGCTAAGCCTAGCCATGCTTTCGCAGATCGCCCTAAGCTCAGGTCTCCTGTCAAGCATTATAATATTGAGGAAAATGTTTGCCTTCCCAGCTGCATAGGCCGCCCTTAAAGCGCTTTCTTCCGGGGTTTGATTGCGCCTGTTGCTGGCTGTGGGTTCGCCATCCGTAATCAGGAAAATGTTTTTGCTTCCCTCCTCCTTTGAGAGAAGCCCTATCGCGAAGTCTATGGCCTGCCCTATATCCGTGTAGCCGTAGGGCTTAAGCCTGATGATTTCTCCCCGGCTTAGAAGCCTAGGCTTCTGATTGTAGGCAACCACATGCACCTTGTCCTCCCGGTATTCTGTTTCAAGAAGCTCGCGGAAGGCTAAGGCCGCCATAATCCCCCCGCGGAACTTCTCACCGCGCATGGAGTAGGAGGCGTCGATAAGGATGACATTGCAGGAGGCAGTATCATGGTAGGGTATCCGAGCCTTCAAATCCTCGTTGGAAATTCTCATGTGAACCGGGTCTCGAAGCGCGGTTTTCACTAGGGTTTCTTGGATGTCGAGGAGGTCGTAGGAGTGCTGCTGTTCGTCGAAATCCCAGAGCATGTAGGATTGCCTTGTCCCCCAGCCTAGCTCGTCGGTTTCATGGCAGCCCACCTCACCTCTTAAAGATTTAAGATTAAGAAATACTTCCTCCAAAACTTTCTTGGCAATTATTTTCTCACTTTTCTCAGTGAATTCAGGGTAGGCTACCAGCACGTTTCCGTAAAGCCAGTCCCTCTGAAGCTTAAGGTCGATGATTCCCTCCTTGCTTAACTCCTCCATTATCTGGTTTAAGAAGTGCTGGAGCAGCTGATCCACGGGAAGCTTTGAGGGGTCAAGCTCTCCCCGCTTAACCATTTCCAGAAGCTTCTGCCAGGCTTTCTGCTTAGCCTTCTTCTGGCGTAGATACTCCTTAAGCCAGCGGCCTCCCCTAGTTCTGGCATACCTCCAAAACTCCATTTCGGCTAAATCTTCATCTTTAAGCTGGTCCATGCATTGGCGGATCAGCTGCTCGATGAAGGAGTCTGCCTCTTCGCTTTCGCCTTCACCTGAACCTAAAGGATTGAAAAGCCGGTAAACTATTTCGTTGACTGTTTCCTCCCCAAAGATGGTTGAAAGCCTTTCCTCCTCCCTTTCACAGCATTCACAGGGAGGCTTCACTCTGCTCCAACTCCCTTAAACGGTAAGTCTGACCCTTCCTCTCCACATACCTTGGAATACAGGTGGCCAGAGACTCTAAGATTATCTCTATGGTGGAAAGGTAAAGTTCGTCTCCAACATTTTTCTCTCCCGCCACAGCCTCCACGTAATCCGTTATTATTGGGTGGCTGCGAAGCCTGGGAACAATTTCAAGGCTTACGGGCAGAATTCTCCCATCGTCACCTTCATTTCCAGCAAGCCTTAAAGCCTCATAGAATTCGGTGAACTTCTCTGAGGGAAGCATGCTGTAGATTCTGCGGCAGGTCTGCTTTTTAGCCTCCTCGAAAAGCTTCTCCACTATTTCCTCCTTCCGCTCGGAAAGTCCATATTCAACCTCTATGCGTCCCAGCAACGCCAGCTTAACGATTTCCAGGTTTTCACCGTAGTCGGCTAGGAGCGGAATCCTCCGCCCGCTGCGAAGAGCCTTAGACTGGAGATGGTCGAAAAGCTTAATGGTTGCCCTGCAGGAGGGTTCAGACTCGATACGTCTGGCAAGCTCAAACTTTTCTTTATTCCTGGCCAGCCTCACCGTTTTAGCTACTATTTCCTGATGCCAGAAGGGAATCTCCGGCCTCTGGCCTCTACGCGTGTAGAACATGTTTCTTAGGCCTATCTCTATTTCCTCCTCAAGGGTTTCAGGAGGCCCTATTTCAATAACTTCCATCCGGTCTAGGAGAGGCTCCTTAATGGGGTTCGTTCCACGGTAGTTGGCTGGGTTGGTAGAGGCCAGCTCAAGAGTGGAAACTTTGAAGGGGACAATATCTCCTTCCAGCGTGGTTACCTGATGCTCCTCGAAAAGCTCGTGGAGCAGCGTCTGCATGGCTGAGGGAAGCGCGCCAAGCTCGTCGAAGTAGCCTACACCCCTGTTAGCCTTCAAAGCTCTGCCGGGAATGAAGACTTCAGGATGGTCAAGATCGTAGCCTTCCCGAATCTTCTGGATGGAGATTCCGCCTATGAGCTGGCGGGTAGTCATCATAGGATCTCCTGGAATTCGCACCCATATCCTCGGAACCCAGGTTAATTCTACCACCTTATCTTCCAGCAGCTTCTTCTTGCAGGAGAAGCAGAGGGGCCTTGTCGGGTCGTCGTGAATCTTGCAGCCTTTAACGGCTAGAAGCTTCTTTGGAAGCAGCTCAGCTATAGCTTTGGAGAAGGTTGTTTTACCGTAGCCTTTCCGCCCTCGGAAGAGGATGGGGGAGCCTGAAAGCAGGGCGTTTTTCACAAGCTCCTTCTCTCTGGCTTTCCCTACAATGCTTGGGAAGGGGTCTTCCCCCGACTTTTCAGCCTCCAATATGCGTTCGATAACATAGTCTACTGGACTTTTAGAATGATAGTAGCTGTATTC
>QMYF01000037.1 GCA_003662515.1 Candidatus Hecatellales archaeon
AGCAGGGAGCTTCCATGCCCTTAAGCCAGGTCTTCGAGCAGGCCAAGCTTCCCAGGGAGAAAGTTAATATTGCGCTCGGCTGGCTGGTGAGGAAGGGCTGGGGGGAAATCGTTAAGGGCGCCGGGCTGCTTAAAGCCACCCTCGCAGAGCCTCCCGCCGAAGGAGACGACGAGAAGCTGCTCAGCCTCCTAGCCCGGAAAGGCGAGCTCGACGGGGAGGCTGTCAAGGCTGAAGGCCTCGAGCAGGCCTTAAACCAGCTTAAAAGGCGAGGCCTCCTAGAGGTGAAAGAGCAGAAGGTTTGGAGGCTGAGCCTCACCGAGGGGGGCTGGAGGGCGGCTGAAAGTCTTCCCACCCAGCTGGAAGCCAAACCTGTGGTAACCCTGCTTACCGGGGAGCTCCTGCGCTCGGGGAAATGGCGGAAGGTAGAGTTTCAACGCTACGATGTTACGGCTAGGCCTCCCAGCCTCTACCCCGGCAAGAAACATTTCTACCTTGAATTCCTCGAGGAGGTAAGGGATATCCTGCTTTCCATGGGGTTTGAGGAGGCCTGGGGCCCCTACGTGGAAACTGAATTCTGGAATTTCGACGTGCTCTTCCAGCCTCAAGACCATCCAGCCCGGGAAATCCACGACAGCTACCAGCTTAAAAACCCCGCCAAGGGCAGGCTCCCCCCAAAGAGAATCGTTTCAGCCGTAAGGAGAACCCATGAGGACGGGTGGAAGACAGGCTCGAAAGGCTGGCGTTACAGGTGGAACCCTGAGATTGCTAGGAGGCTGGTTTTGAGAACCCAGACCACAGCGGTTTCAGCTCGAAGCCTTGCAGGCGGCGTGAAGCCTCCGCTGAAAATTTTCTGCCTCTCAAAGGTTTTCCGGCCTGACGTTTTAGACGCGAAGCACTCCATGGAGTTCCACCAGTGCGACGGCATCATGGGCGACTGGAATTTAACCCTACGCCACCTGCTCGGCTTCTTCGTGGAGTTCTGCGGGCGGCTGGGCTTTAAAGAGGTGAAGTTTGCCCCCAGCTATTTCCCCTTCACCGAGCCCAGCGTAGAGGTTTTCGTTAAGCATCCCCGGCTGGGATGGGTGGAGATAGCTGGCTCCGGAGTTTTCCGGCCTGAGGTCACCCTTCCGCTGGGAGTGAAATTTCCGGTTTTGGCGTGGGGCGCCGGGATAGGCAGACTAGCTATGATAAGGCTTGGCATAGACGACATTCGGGAGCTTCACACCCAGAAGCTGGACATGTTGAGGAGGTTTAAAGTTTAATGCCCACGGTAACCTTCGAGCCGGAAGACCTTTACAGGCTGCTGGGCTTCAGGCTTCCCTTGGAAAGGCTGGAGCAGCTTCTCCCCCTCATCAAATGCGAGGTTAAAGAGGCTTCCCCGGAAATGGTGTCCGTAGAGGTTACGGCGGATAGGCCTGACCTATTCTCAGCTGAGGGTATAGCCCGCCTGCTTAAAGGCTTCTTGGGGAAGGCCGAAGGCTCCCCCAAATATAGGGTGGCTAAAAGCCGGGTTAAAGTTAAGGTTTCAAGGATGGTTCGACGGGTTAGACCCCGCATTGTCTGCGCGGTGGTTAGGGGAGTATCCTTCACCGAAAGCTCCATCGCCCAGCTTATGCAGCTCCAGGAGAAGCTTCATGAAACCCTGTGCCGGAGGAGAAGTAAGGCGTCCATAGGCATCTACGATTTAGACAAGGTTAAGCCTCCCATAACCTATACGGCTCTGAAGCCTGAGAAGATAAGGTTCACCCCGCTGGAGGAGTCTAAGCCCCTCTCAGCCGAGGAAATCCTAACGCAGACCAGTAAAGGTTTAGAATACGCCCACCTTTTGAGGGGTCTTCCCCGGTATCCCCTCCTCGTGGACAGGGAAGGCCAAGTCCTATCCATGCCTCCCATCATAAACAGCGAGGAAACCAAGGTAACCGTGGAAACCAGAAACCTGTTCATCGACGCCACAGGCTTCAACCCTGAACTGCTCGAGGAAGCTGTAAGCGTTCTCGTCTCCAGCCTGGCTGAGCGAGGCGCCAAGGTGGAGGCGGTTCAAGTCGAATATGAAGGAGGAGGGAAGGTTTGGACCTGCCAGCTGAAGCCCAGAAAGATGACGGTTAACCCTGCCGAAGTGAACAGGCTGCTCGGCTTCAATCTTCCGTCTGGAAGGATGGCGAAACTGCTTAGAAGGATGAGGTTTGACGTGGAGGCTTCCAATGGGAGGTTGAAGGTTTCCATTCCGCCTTTCCGCAGCGACATTCTCCACCCGGTGGACCTAGCCGAGGAGGTAGCTATAGCCTACGGCTACCACCGCATAAAGCCGGAGCCTTTAAGGCTTCCCACCGTCGGCTCCCTCCTGCCCGCCAGCCAGGCTTCCCGGAGGATCCGCAGCCTCATAGCTGGCTACGGCTTCCAGGAGACAGCCAGCTACCTGCTCTCCAGCCGGGAAACCCAGTTTGAAAGGATGGGAGTAAAAAGCGGCGAGGCTGTCGAGCTTGCCAACCCAACCAGCCAGGAATACAGCATAGTGAGGGTTTGGCTTCTACCCTGCCTCCTAGAATTCCTCTCGAAAAACGTTCATGTGGATTATCCTCAGAAGGTTTTCGAGCTGGGAGACGTGGTGCTTCCAGACGTGGAAGCTGAAACGGCTACCAGGGTGGAAACCAGGCTGGCTGCAGCCATATGCAACTTCAAGGTGAGCTATGAAGATGTGCAGGCTCTGGCTTACAGCCTCCTCGAGCAGTTGGGGGTGGAAGGCTGGAGAGTGGAAGCCTTCGAGCATCCCAGCTTCCTCCCAGGGAGAACAGCCAGACTCCTCCTGGGAGAAGTAGAGATAGGGCTCCTAGGCGAAATCCACCCTGCGGTGCTGGAGGCTTTCCGCCTGGTTAACCCTGTAGCCGCCATGGAGCTTAACCTCTCAAAAATCTTCCCTGAAACCTTTAAAGGTAAATAAGCTTCAGTTTCGCCTCTATTTTTGAAGCCGAATCCGCCTGGAGGGGGCATTAACCCCGCGGGGACGGGGCCGGACTAGGAAGCGTTCTCAAGCGCTACCGATGATGGAAGGCCTAACCCAGCCGCGGAACATCCTCTCCAGGCGGCGGTAGGGAGGCTCCGGCGCACCTGGCCCGATAAGGAGAGAGCTCGGCTGAGGTGAGCGTAAAGCTCAACCGTGAGGCCGAGTGTTGTTATTCGGGCTACAGCCGGAGCCTCCACCCAAAAACCTTTTACCCTGCTAGGAGCCTTCAGCTTTAGAACGTGTTTGAAGGCTTTGGGAAAGGGAGCTTCCCCTTGAACGTCGACGAGAAACTGAAGCTTGTGGAAAGAAACACGGAGGAAATCGTAACCTTCGAGGAGCTTAGAAGCCTCCTTAAGGAGGAAGGTTTTAAGCCTAAAGCCTACTGGGGCTTCGAACCTTCAGGCCTCATGCACCTGGGCACAGGTCTAGTCTGCGGATACAAGATACTTGACCTAGTGGAGGCAGGCTTCGACTTCACCATTTTCCTGGCGGACTGGCATGCCTGGATTAACGGGAAGCTGGGAGGCTCCATGGAGAACATCCGCTTCTGCGGCGAATACCTTCGCGAAGGCTTCACCGCCCTCGGCCTGACACCCGACAGGGTTCACTACCGCTGGGCCTCCGAGCTTGTGGAAAAATCCGAATACTGGGAAACCCTGCTGAGGGTTGCTAAGAACGTCACGCTTCCCAGGGTTTCCCGAGCCCTACCCATCCTGGGGAGGCAGCTCGGGCAAACCGATGTGGAGTTCGCCTGGCTCATCTACCCTTGCATGCAGGTTACAGACATTTTCGTGATGGGGTTGGACTGCGCCTGCGCCGGGATAGACCAGCGTAAAGCCCACATGCTTGCGAGGGATGTAGCTGGGAAGCTTGGCTTCAAGAAGCCTGTCTGCGTTCACACCCATCTGCTTCCCGGCCTTCAAGGCCCCAAAGCCAAAATGGGCGCCACCTACGATGAGGATGAGAGGGTAAACCTACAAATCGAGGCTAAAATGTCTAAAAGCCAGCCTAAAACCTGCATTTACGTGCATGATCCACCTGAAGAGGTGGAGAGGAAGCTTCGGGCAGCCTACTGTCCGCCCAGGATGGTTGAAGGCAACCCCGTAATGGAAATCGCCAAATACATAATCTTTGGCCGGGGACCTCGAACCCTAAAGATTCCGAGGGAGGAGAAGTATGGGGGCCCCCTCGAAGTTTCCAGCTATGAGGAGCTCGAGAAAATCTACGTGCTGGGTAAGCTTCACCCCTTAGACTTGAAGAACGCTGTGGCTGAAGCCTTAAACGAGATTTTGGAGCCTTTCAGGAAACATTTTAAAGGGAGGGAGGCAATGCTGGAACGGATGATGGAGCTGGAAGGGTTAAGGGAGGGAGCCTAAACGGCTTCAACCCTCAAAGGGCTTTCCAAAGCTGAAAGGGATGAGAGAGCGCTTCTCCTGCTCGAAGCCTTAAACGAGAAAGCAGGGGAGGGAGCCCTCATCCTCGTGGAGGGCAGAAGGGATGCCGAAGCCCTGGAAAGGCTGGGAGTTAAAGGGGAATTCCTCTGCGTTAAGGCTGGGGGAAGCCTTCCGGAAACCCTCAGCCGCCTCGAGCTTGAAGCTGAAGGCAGGGAAATCATCGTCCTCACCGATTTCGATAGGGGAGGCGTAGAATTGGCTATGCAGGTTTCCCGAAAGCTGGAGGAGAAAGGCTTCCATCCCAACCTTGAATTCTGGCTTCGACTGAAAGCTTTAATGTCGCGGCAGGTTAAAGACATGGAGGGCTTAGCTTCCTATCTTGAAAACGTTAAAAGGAAGCTTAGCCTCTAATAGGTTGAACCTTCCAGCGGCAGTGGAAGCCTAAAACAGCAGGTTTGAAGGTTCCCGGCCATGCCTTCCACCGTTCAAAATAACTGTTTGGAGGTGTTCACGCTTGACAGGTTCATCTTCCACTCCAACCGCAAAATATCTAATTCAAGCCCGCTTCGAGGTAAATGGAATAGTTGAGAAGCCTGACGTTATAGGGGCCATCTTCGGCCAGACGGAAGGACTCTTCGGCCCGGAATTCGACCTGAGAGAGCTCCAGAAAAACAATAGGATTGGCCGAATTGAGGTTGAGCTGAAAAACGAGCATAACAAGACTGTGGGAACCATCACGGTTACCTCAAGCCTTAACATGGCTGCCACAGCCCTCATCGCCGCCGCCATCGAAAGCGTGGACAGGGTTGGACCTAAAGAAGCCAAAATCTGGATTGAACGCATCGGCGACATTCGCGAGGCTAAACGTAAAAACATTGTTCGCAGAGCCAAGGAGCTCATAAAGAAGTGGAGTGTGGAGACTGCTCCCGACGTTGAAGAGCTTATCCGCGAGGTTTCCGAAGCCGTTAGGTCACATGAGATTTCAACCTACGGGCCTGAGCAGCTTCCAGCAGGCCCCGACGTGCACAATTCGTCCTCCATTATTCTCGTAGAGGGGAGGGCTGACGTTCACAACCTGCTTCGCTGCGGCATCAGAAACGTGATAGCCATTGGAGGAGCCAAAGTCCCCGAAACCATTGTTCAGCTTAGCAAGGAGAAGGAGGTCACCGTCTTCCTGGACGGCGACAGGGCTGGAGACCTCATCCTCAAAGAGCTCATGCAGACAGCCAAGGTGGACTATGTGGCTAGGGCTCCGCCTGGAAAAGAGGTGGAAGAGCTCTCCTGCAGGGAAATTCATGAAGCCTTGGCCAGGAAGGTTCCGGCGGCTGAAGCTAGGCTTAAACATGCCAGGGTGGCTGCCCACCCCAAAGTGGTGGAGGCTGTAAACCAGCTTAAGGGAACCCTTGAAGCCATCCTCTTCGACGAAAACTATGAGCAGATAGCTAGGCTTCCCGTTGGAGAGCTTGCGGAAAGACTTCCCAACTTTAAAGATGCGGCAGTAATCGTTTTTGATGGTAGGGTTACCCAGCGGCTTGTAGACATAGCCTCCGACCTAGGCGTAAAACTCATCGTTGGCGACAGGATTTCCGACATGGTTAAACGGCCTGTCAACCTTCGAATTCTAACCTTCGACGATGTGGCTCCCAGCCCTCCCAAAGCCGGTGAAGAGTAAGGTTAGATTCTTCCTCCTGGGAGAAGGCGATGGCGTCCGCCTCCGTTAATATCCTAATAGTGCTGCTCCTTCTTTTCTCCACCTTTCAGTCTGCCGCCGCCTATGCT
>QMYF01000038.1 GCA_003662515.1 Candidatus Hecatellales archaeon
GGAAATGGCTGGGGATGAAAAACCCCTCATAGCCGGCTGCAGCCCCACCAACACATACCAGAATAACTGAAAGCAGAAGGAAGGGTGTTCTAACCGTTAGAAGCCAGTCTTTAAGGTTCAAGGCTTCAAGACAGGAATGGGGAGGTAACCTTATTTTAAAGGTTGCCCTTCTAGCCTACCTGAGGGCTGGCGAGCGGGAGGGCGGCTTCCCAGCCCCCTGAGGGCTGGAGGAAACTCCGCCCACCAGGTGGACCGCGGCGCCGTAAGGCGCTGGGGGGAGACCCCCAAGGCCGGAGCAGAAACGACACGTCCCAACCCTCATGGCTATGATGAGATGCCATCCAAGTCTTGGAGGACGGGTTGGGGAGCGTTGAAACGGCCGGCCCGCGGGGTGCAAGGGCAAATAGGCGCCGATGAAGCCCACCTGAGGTGCGGGTAGCCCGCAAAGTCGCATGCCGCCCAGAACAGAAGGCGGGTTACTCCCCGCACGCCAGCCCTCCGCCAACTTTAAACCATCAGACTTCCATACAACTAAACATGAACCTTACAGTTTTCCTCGGGATTGCAGCCTTCACCTACCTTTTCAACCTACCCTTCGGATATTGGAGGGCTGGAGTTCGAAAGCTGAGCCGCCACTGGATTCTGGCAGTTCACCTCCCCGTTCCAGCAATCTTCACCCTGCGCGTGCTGTTAGGTGTAAGGCTGGAGTTTATCCCTTTGCTGGTGGCAGCTTTCTTCCTCGGCCAGCTTACCGGAGGGAAAATTAGAAGGCTTCTAGCCGGAAAACTGGAGGTCTCCCTATGCCTTATATGGGACTTGGTAAGGCTGCTTGGAGGGAAGGCTGAAGGAAGGGTTAAACCAGCTCAGAGAGAGGCTGAAGCCTTCAACCACACCCTTCCAATGCAACTGTTTTAAGGCTTTCAAGCTGTAAGGCTAGAATAGTTAGGTTTTGGAGGCGGAAGAAAGGATGGCTAAAATTTTGGGGATAATGGGAAGCCACAGGCAGGGTGGTGCAACCGAATTCTACCTCAACGAGGCCTTAAAGGCGGCTCGAGAGGAAGGCGTAGAGGTGGAAATGGTTTCCCTCCACGATAAGGACATAAAGTTCTGCCGGGTCTGCTACGAGTGCAGGCCTGAAAACAAGGGCTGCTGCACCCTTAAAGATGACGCCCTCGAAATTTTAAGGCGAATGGAGGAGGCTGACGGAATTCTCATCGCTACACCTGTATATTTCGGGTTGCCCTCCAGCAGGCTTAAAGCTCTCATGGACAGGACGATCTCCCTCAGGGTTGCAGGCTTTAAGCTTAGAAATAAGGTTGGAGGAGCCCTAGCCGTTGGAGCCCACAGGCATGGAGGCCAAGAAATAGCCTTAACGGCCATCCACGCCTGGATGCTTGTCCACGACATGCTGGTGGTAAGCGACGGCATGCCCACCGCCCACTTCGGGGCGGCAGGCTTCGCCCGGGGGAGAGCTGACGCCGAGAAAGATGAGATAGGGGTTAAGCTGGCCAGAAACCTTGGAAAACGTTTAGCCCAGGCGGTTAAACTCCTCGAGAAAGCTGGGAAACAGGAATAGCCGGAAAAGGTTAGGGGAGCCTCTCAAAGAGGATGGTTAAACTTTACGCCTACATGCTTGAGCAGGACGATCCTTCCAAGTGCACCTCCAGCAAGCTTTGCCGGTTCGGCCTGGCGGAAAGGGTTGGCAAACCCTTCAGAAGGCTTAGGCAGGCTATTCTCCTAAACCCTTTCGCCCCTAAGGTTCTCTCCGTCCAGGACAGGCTTAGAGCTGAACGCTGGGGAATAGCCGTGGTAGACTGCTCTTGGGAGCAGGTCAGAGAAGTAGCCTGGAAACGTTTCCCAGGAGTCCACCGGAGGCTCCCCCTGCTCCTAGCCGGAAACCCTGTAAGCTACGGGAAGCTGGCGAGGCTTAGCTCGCTGGAGGCCCTGGCAGCAGCCCTCTACATTTTAGGGTTTAAAGAGCAGGCTTGGAGGCTGGCATCCCTCTACAAGTGGGCTCCAAAATTCCTAGAGCTCAACATGGAGCCCCTAGAAGCCTACAGTTCAGCCTCTTCCCCGGAGGAAATAAGGAAAATCGAAAAAGAGTTTTTCCCGGGGCTAGTGGACTGACAGCCCATACTTCCGGGCGATGTCGTGGAAGGCTTCAGCCACCTTTTTAACCTCATCCCAGGTGAGGCCGTAAACATTCAATTTGAAATGTTTGGTTAAGCCTGGCTGAACGCCTACTATGCCTCTCTCCCTAAGCTCCTCATAGAGGAAGAAGCCCCTCCGCTTATGGGTTTTAGAAACCCTGTGGAAGCCTTCCGACTCCACATGGATGAGCGTATGCCTTTTAGGTTTCTCGCCTAGAAGCCTTGTCCCCTCAATACGCTCCAGCTGCTCCACCATGTATTGAGCCTTTTTCACTTCTTCTTCCCAGCGTTGAACCCGCTCCACCACGTAGGGGAAGGAAGCCACGAGGCTGGCTAGTGGGGCCCCCATAACCGTACACCCGAGGAGGGCTAACTCCTTGTTTGGAAACCTTCTCCCCGACCAGTCCCCCTGAACCTTCGACCTAGCCAAAACCTTTTCTGCTAGAGGCCCCCTCAAGGCGAGGATTCCTGTGGGGGCTGAGGCAGCCCAGCTTTTATGGCCGCTTCCAGCTATAATGTCCACTTCCAAGTCTTTGCCGTTGACAGGCATAACTCCCGCCGTGTAGGCGGCGTTCAGCAGAAGCGGAACCCCGTATTCATGGCAGATCTTGGCGACAGGTTTAGGGTCTTTAAGGTTCCCGTAAAGGTTGTCGACGTGGGTTAGAAGGGCGACTGCCGGAGGCTTCCCCGTCTCCCTTTTAACCTCCTCAATCTTCTCAGCGTAGGCTTCAGGGTTAATCCTGTATTCTGGAGGTCCCTCATGAGGCACCTCTTTAACCCTAAGCCCAGCCAACTCCGCAGCCAGATAGGTGGAATAGTGGGCTAAACTGTCCACCACGACGGTGTCGCCAGGCCTCCCCAGCATCCTGAAAACTATAAACTTGGATTCCCTGCAGCGGGTGGTCACCCTAGCCACATCCATGCCGAGGAATTTGGCTAGGTCAGCCATGAAGCTGGCTATGGGAGGCTTCTTAATGGCGTCCAGCCTAGCCTCCTTAGGCGGGCAGAAGTCGCAGATGGAATATCCGTCTCCAAACTCTAGGAGGGCTCTGCGAGCTGCCTCCGAAAGGATGCCGCCCCGCTGAATGGGGTGAACGTTAATATATCCAGACTTGTAAGGCCGGGAGATTCCAGCATAACGTTCAAGCCCGCTCAAGACTTCCCCCTCAGGAAAGCTTAACCATAAAAGGAGGCGAGCATTTTAAGGTCTTCCTTTGAAGCCTCTAAGGCTGAGGCGAGTCTGCGGGCAAACCTTTCATCTTGCTGGGCGAGGTAGAGAAGGTAGGGGAGAAACTCTGTTTTAACCTTCCGGGTGGAGCAGTGAAGCCTTGAAGCCAGTCTCCCTAGCAGGCTGTTTAAACGCTCCCTCTCAGCCATGGTTTTCGAAAAGAAGCTTAACCTTTCAGGGCGCTGATACCGGGTGAACTTCCGGTAGGGCTCCCTTTTAGCCTGGGAAACTCCAGCCGTCATCAGGTCCATCATGTAGGCTTGCATCCTCCAGTTCTGCCTGCGGATAACCCTGCTCCGGAAAAGGTCAGCCTTAGCCAAAGCCTCGTAGGCTTCAGCCAAATCCTCCAGCCTCTCATACTCATTCACAATGTTCTGTTCAATCCACCAGAAAACCTCGTCGGGGTCCATGTCAACGTTGATCACGGAAAGCTTGGCTGAAAGCGCCGACCTAGACTTGAAAACTCCTCTTAAAGCCTCGAAAATGTCGGCTTCCCTCTCACGCTTCCCAAGGATTTCAAGGTCACGTAGGGTTATCTGTTTTCTGCCCCTTGCAAGGGTTTCCAAGTCTAGGATGGCTCCTCGAAGGTCTCCCTGGTTTCGCTCGGCAATAGCCTTAAGCGCTTGAGGGTCGGCTTTAACGCCTTCCCGCTGGCAGATTTCCGCCAGCCTTTTAACGGCATCCCTCACGGGAACCTTCTTAAACTCTATAAGCTCGCAGAGGCTTCTAATCTCGTAAAGCTTCCTATCCCAAGGGTCGTTAGCCGTTAAAACCACGGGGAAAACCGACTCCCTAATAATTTTCACGATGGCTCTAACACCGCCTCTATCGCTTTGAGCCTGAAGCCCATCTATTTCGTCGATAAGGATAAGTTTCCCCCGGGTTCCCAGCAGAGAGGTTTCCCTAACACCCCTCCCAAGGAAATGTTCAATGCGCTCCTCCGAACGCACGTCGGAGGCGTTGGTTTCAAGCAGGTCTAAGCCTTTCTCTCTGGCTAAAGCTTCAACCGTACAAGTTTTACCGTTGCCTGGAGGCCCGTAGAGGAGGGCTGCCTTCGAACCCGGCTTCCAAGCTTCAAACCACTTTAAAAGCCTAGTTTTCGCCTCTGTCTGGTCTGCCACCTCTTTCAGGCTTCGAGGCTTATATTTCACCGTCCACATGGCCTGTTTACCCTGCCTTAGCCTTGGAGGCGGCTATGCGGGCTAGGAGGGCTTCCAGCTGGATGAGGGCGTCAGCCCCCTCGGAAATCCTGAAGTCGCATTCGCCCACAGCCTCCACCAGCTCCACCTTAGCCTTCTCAGGAATGTTTAAAGCGTAGATTTGCCTGTGGATTTCCCTTACCACGTCTTCGCCAGCCAGCCCCTGCATAACCAGCATCTTGTAAAGGATTTCCCTAGCCTCCTTAAACCTGCCCTTCAAAGCGTTCTCCAGCATACGTTTAACGTCGTCAGGCCTGGCCTGGGAAGCCACCTCGTAAATCATTTCCTCAGTTATCTTGTCGCCTAGGGCGGCTGCGGCCTGAAGCAGGTTGGCAGCCCTCCTAAGGTCTCCCTCGCAAAGGTAGATTACCGCTTTAACGGCAGCCTCGTCGATTTTAAGCTTCTCCCCCTTAACTATCCGCTGGATGAATTCGCGGACATCGTCCTCTGAGAGAGCCTTAAACCTGAACACGGCTGTTCTGCTCTGAATAGGCGGAATAATCTTGCTGCTGTAGTTGCAGATGAGGATGAACCGCACAGTAGCCGAATAGGTTTCCATGGTTCTCCTTAGGGCATGCTGAGCGTCAGCCGTCAAAGCGTCAGCCTCATCGAGAATCACTATCCGATATTCGGCTCCACCCAAAGCTATGGTGCGCGCGAAATCCTTAATTTTCCCACGGATAACGTCGATGCCTCTCTCGTCGGAGGCGTTGGTTTCCAGCACGTTGGCCCTCCACTGGTCTCCGTAAAGCTCTCGGGCTATACAGAGCGCCATGGTGGTTTTGCCTGTTCCGGGAGGCCCGGCGAAAAGCATGTGCGGAATATTCTTCTCCTCAACGAAGACCTTAACCCTCGCCACCACATGCCTCTGATTAATAATTTCATCCAAGGTTTTTGGACGATATTTTTCAGCCCAAACCTCTAGGCTCAACTTCGCCCTCCTCTCCGCCTATCAGTTCTACCTCACGAAAATTAATTATCCCCTTAAACCTAATAAAGGGGCTAGAAGCCTTCCGGGAGTTCAAAATGGAAATGCTTGTTCTCCCCCGGAAAACCTTGAGAAACCTGGTTTCCATGGCTGAAGCCATCAGGGTGGTGGAGGAAGCCTTAAGGGAGCAAGCCCAAGGGAAGGCTGCCATCCCGAAGAGGCTTATCCTTCACCCTTGCCAGGGGAAAGGCTGGTTCGCCGTCATGCCAGGCTACCTAGAGGCTTCAGGAACCCTAGCCGTGAAAGCTGTTTCCTCCTATCCTGGAGACGTTGAAAAAGGGCTGCCAACCATCCACGCCCTAACCCTCTACTTCAACCATGAAACAGGAGCCCCCTTGGCGCTTCTAGAGGCAGGCTACCTTACAGCCCTCAGAACCGGAGCCATCGGCGCAGTAGCAGCCAAACATCTGGCTTTGGAAGCCGCGGAGAGGCTGGGCCTGCTGGGAAGCGGGGAGCAGGCTTGGAGCCAGCTGGAAGCCCACCTCCAAGTCCTGAAAAACCTTAAAGAGGTTAAAGTTTACAGTCCAAACCC
>QMYF01000039.1 GCA_003662515.1 Candidatus Hecatellales archaeon
GAGGAACTTCGCCACCTAGCCCACTTCTTCCGGGGCTTGGTAGACTCTCCGGGGCAGATGGCTCCAAAACTCATCCTTAGGGGTCCCCTAGGCACAGGTAAAACCACGCTTGCCCGAAGGTTCGGCCTGGACTTTGAAGCCTACGCTTCAAAGCGGAAGGTCAAGCTTAGGTTTGCTTATTTCAACTGTAGGGAGGAGGGAAGCTTCTACGCTCTTCTAAAAAAGGCTTTAAACCTTTTCCAGGTGGAAATTCCCGAGAGAGGCTTCTCCTCTGAGGAGCTTCTAAACCTGCTCGTGGAAGCCCTTGGAAGGAAAGGTTTCCAGCTGCTTTTAGCCCTCGACGAGGTTGAATCCCTAATTTGGAGGGAGGGCTCAAAACCCCTCTACGTTTTAACACGTCTCGGCGAGAAAACTGTTTCAACCAGCCCCGGCAAAATATCCTTAATTTTAATATTTAGAGAGCCTGAATGCGAGGAGGCTTTGGCAAGGCTTGACTCCAGCACGCTGAGCACCCTAGGCCACAACGTGCTCCAACTAGCCAAATACTCAGCCAGCCAGCTTAAGGAAATCCTGGAATACCGGGTGGAGGAGGCCTTCAAACCCGACACCGTGCTTCCTGAAGCCATAGAGCTGGCCGCCGACCTAGCCGGCGAAAGGGGAGATGCAAGACTCGCCATAGAGCTTCTCTGGCTTGCCGGGAAGCAGGCTGACCTAGAGCGGGCAGGTAAGGTTCTCCCCGAGCATGTGAGGGCTGCCAGGCTTAAGGTAGACTTAACCGTTCAAAGGGAGCACCTGCAAGGTTTAAGCTTCCATGAAAAGCTTCTCCTCCTAGCTGCCGCCCGGAAGCTCAGCGCCTCCGAGGAAGCCTACATTTCTTTCGGCGAGGTGGAAAGGGAGTATCAGGCTGCCTGCGAAGAATATGGTGAAAAGCCTAGACGCCACACCCAGCTATGGAAATACCTGAAAGGTTTAGCCTTGAAAGGGCTGCTTCAAACCAGGGCTTCAGGCAAAGGGTTAAGAGGCAGAACAACCCTCATAGGGCTCCCCCTGCCTTCAAGCCTTCTAAGAGAAGAATTGGAAGCCCACCTTGAAAGAGAGCGGGCGTCTTAAGCTCCAAAACGTCTTTTCCGCTGCTGGTATATTCGGATAGCCCTGTAAAGGTCTTTCCGGCTGAAACTCGGCCAATAAACATCTAGGAAGCAGAGCTCACTGTAGGCGCTCTGCCAGAGCAGGAAATTGCTGAGCCTCTCCTCCCCCGAGGTCCTAATTATCAGGTCTGGATGAGGGTTAGGCAGAAAACTTGTATAGAGAAACTTTTCGAAGATTTCCTCGTTTATGCCTTCAGGGTTAAGCCTTCCAGCCTTAACCTCCTCCGCAATCTTTCTTAACGCGTCGAGGATTTCAGCTCTGCCCCCATAGGCAATGGCCAAATTCAAATAGTAATCATCATAGTTTTTAGTGGCCTCCTCAACCTTTCTAACTGCCTCCCTAACCTCTGGAGGCAGCAAATCCACTCTACCTATAACCTTAACTTTAACCCTGTTCTCGTGGATACGTTTATCTACAGCCATCCTCTCCAAATACTCCTTTATCAGCACCATCAAACGGTTAACCTCTTCTTGAGGCCTGCGGAAATTCTCCGTTGAAAAAACATAGAGAGTTACAGTTTTTATCCCCCCTATTTCCTTGCACCATTCAAAAAATTCCTCCGCCTTCTTAGCTCCTTCCACATGCCCATTGGTGGGGAAAAGGTTTTTATGCCTAGCCCATCGACGGTTCCCATCCAAGATAACCGCGATATGGCTGGGAATTTCCCCCTTCCTGATCTGACCTTTAAGAATCCACTCGTAAACTTTTATGGATAAGGGGTTGCCTGCAAACAGGAGAATTAATTTTTGGAAAGCATCAACCAGCATGCGGGCCGCCTTCATTCCAACACCATACCTAAACAAACTTTCATGGTATAAGTTTTGTTTACCGCTCAAATTAAGCCTCGAGACATAAGGAGTTTAAACTCCTCTAGGGTGAGCTTCTTCTTTTTACCCTGCCTGTAGGCTTCCTCCAACTCGCGGAGGATACGCTCTAAAGCTTCCTCCTCTTTACCTTTCCTCCTCTTCCTAAGCTCATCTTTAAGGCTACGCTGCTTATTCAGAAGCTCAACTATCCGGCTGTGAAGCCTGTCAGCGGAAAGCTTAGCCTCCGCGAAATGGCGATAAGCCTCCTTAGCTTCCTCCTCAACAGCCTCCACCCTCTTCGAGAGCTCCTCCACCCTCCCAATCTTCTCTTTCAGCTCACCATAAATCTTGTCTAATTCAGCTTTAATCCGGTCTGCCTGCTCCTTTAAAGCTTGAATATCCTGCCTCTGCCGGTTAAGCTGCTCCACAAGCTCCTCTATTCTCCCATGAATGTCCAGCTGGCTCTCCAAATTCTTAATTTTCTCCACTAGCCTGCGTTCCTCTTCAGCTGGAAGAGGATTCGTCTGAATATGCCACTCCAACTCTTCGAAAAGCTTCTCAGCCTTCTCCTTCGGAATGGAAACCTTCGACCTTAACTCTTTAATCCTGCTTCTGAGCTCATCCCTCAAACGACATTTCTCCGAAAGCCTTCCCCTAACCTCGGAAAGCTCACTTTTAAGCCTAGCCGCCTCGTCTCGAAGCTTCCTAACCTCATCCCTAAGACTCCTAGTCTCCTGCTTAAGACGCCTAGATTCCTCTACCAGGCTTTCTCCTTTCCTCAGCCACTCCCTAGCCTCATTGTTAAGCTTGTCCCTCTGCTCTTTAAGTTCGGCGATTTCCACGCCTAAACTTTCTATCTGCTTAACTAGGTCGCCTGCCTCCGCCGCCTCAGAGATTTTAGCTGTCAAACTAATCCCATATAGGGGGCTTTCAGCTTTAAACCTATTCCTTCTTCTCCCCTTGAGTTAACACTCTTTCAATGGCTGCCTGCACGTTAATGAAGTTGGTGAAATATTTGGCTGAGCAGGCTATCGTAGAAAAATCTAGGCGAAGCCTCCCCACAGCCTTGAAAAGGTCGCCGGCCAGCAGGCTTAAGCTTCCACCACTCTGCCTGAGCAAGGCTTCCCTAAGCTTAGCTGGGCTTCTAGACCACTCCAAAATCTCCCTTACAACTTTTTCCTCCATTAAATCCATTTTGGTAAGCAGGTTTACCTGGGGAAGCATAAAGCGTAGATGGACTGCTGAAGCGAGAAAAAGGGTGGAAACATAGTTGAAGGGGTTAGCGCAGAAGGGTCCATCGAAAAGGTATAAAACCATTTTCTGTTCGAGGGGGAGCTCCCTCGCCAGGTAGGGTCCTCCAACCCTGAAGGCGAAAAGCTCCATCTGGCCTGGAGTATCGAAGAGAACGTATTCGGCGTTGATTTCTTCAAGCTGCTCCGCCAGCTTTTCAGCCTGCTGGGCGAGCAGGTCTGCAGCCATAATTAAGGCTCCATTCGGACCCAGCCCAAATCTTTCCATAAGCTCTTCAACGTTAACGTAGTCTCGCACGTCGAGGTCGGGCTTGTAGGGCAGGTTTAAAACGCCAGGGTCTAAGTTCACGATTACCGCGTCTTCACCTTGCCTGGCTAACCATTCAGCTAGGCTTGCAGCCATAAGCGTTTTGCCTGAACCCGCTGTTCCAATGATGAAGATGCCGTACAAGGCGGCTTCTATCCCAGCCTTTCAACCCTTCCTCCAAGCCTTCTAGCTTCAGCCTCCAGCCAGGAGGCAGCAGCCTCCACCCGTCTCTCAGCCTCCTCCAAGGTGGGGGCGAAAGCTGAAATGTGAAGCTCTATTTTCGAGGTTGCCTCCCCACCTTTAGGATGAGACTTAACGTAAACTTCAGGATGCCTTTTCATGGCTTCGTCGATGCTTGGGGAGAAGTCAGGTTCAGGTATGCCTTCAACGAAAAGCCCTCTCTCCGCATATTTCAGCTTAGACCTTTCAGCCATCAGCTTTTCCAGGTGAAGGTCGAAGATTGCCTTCATCTCGACGGGAACCCCTGGAAGACATATTATTAAGGTTTCGCCGGCCTGAAGTTTAACGCCTGGAGCTGTCCCCTCAGGGTTATAGAGGGGTTCAGCCCCTTCGGGAAGGGTAGCCATCTTCTCCCTCTCAGGGGTAAGCCAAGGCTTCTTAAGGATTCCCTGAGCCTTCATCTCCTCAACCTTTTCCTCCACCATGCGTAAGGCTTCCCTGTGAAGCTTTAGAGGCCTGCCTAAAGCCTCAGAAACCCCCTGCAAGGTCATGTCGTCAAAGGTGGGGCCGAGGCCTCCCACCGTCAACACGAAGTCAGGCTTCCGGGAAAGGCAGTCCCTTAAAGCCTGAACAATGTCTGGGAGGCTGTCGGGAACCGTTACAATCCTCCTAACCATTCCCCCAAGCCTGGTTATCCGCTGGGCCAGCCACTGCGCATTCGTATTGCAGATTTTCCCTATGAGAAGCTCGTTCCCCACGGTTAGAATCTCCACAGTAAACCTTTCCAAGGGTGAGGTTAACCCTCCTTTTCAGGCTACTTACGGGAAAGCCACCACTTTAAATATTCCCTTCTCCGCTGGCGTCTAGCCTCCTCCTCGTCGAAGGGCATGTTGCGCCTCCGAGCCTCCACAATCTCCATGTAGGTGAGGGTTAACCCGCAGCTCTTACACGTGTACATGCGAATCTTAGGGTCGTAAATCATCTCCCCGCCACATTCAGGGCAGTACTCCGACACGCAACCCACACCTCGACAGCCGAACTTGTAAAGAAATTTTCTCCCATATAGGTTTGCCTGAAAACATTAAGAATCTTAAAGCCCTCATTCAATTAGGGAAAAAAGACCCTTGATTAGGGAAGCTCTCCTCTACGAGAAGCTAGAAGACGGGCTGGTTCGCTGCGGGGTTTGCCCCCGCCGATGCTATATTAAACCCGGCCAACGGGGCTTTTGCAAGGCCAGGGAGAACAGGGATGGAATCCTCTACGCGATAAGCTACGGGAAGCTTACCGCCGCCAATGTGGACCCCATAGAGAAGAAGCCCTTCTACCATTTTTGGCCTGGAAGCCTAAGCTTCTCCATCTCCTCCTTCGGATGCTCACTGGCCTGTCCCTGGTGTCAAAACTGGTCGATTTCCCAGGTGGGGCTTGAAGAAGCCTCCTATGATGAGGTTGAGCCTGAAAGGGTGGTGGAGGCTGCCAGCCGCAACAACTGTAAAACCATCGCCTACACGTATAACGAGCCTCTAATCTGGCTTGAATACGTTTTAGACGTGGCCAGGCTGGCCGTGAAAAAGAACATTTTAAACGTGCTGGTTACCAACGGATACGTCACCCTAGAAGCTTTAGACATGCTGGCTCCGGTTTTCCACGCGGCCAACGTGGACATTAAAGCTTTCAACTCCACGTTTTACCCTAAATATTGTAAGGGCCGGCTTGAAGACGTGCTCGAAGCCGTTAAGGCTATGAAGGAGAAGGGATGGCATCTTGAAATAACCCTCCTGGTAATTCCAACCTTAAACGACCGGATAGAGGAGATTAGGGGGATGGCCCGGTGGATTCTGGAAAACCTGGGCCCTGAAACACCCTTCCACCTAAGCCAGTTCTACCCCATGTATAAGATGACCCACCTCAAGTCTACCCCTGTGGAAACCCTGGTTAAGGCGAGGGAGGCAGCCCTCCAAGAAGGCTTAAAATATGTTTACACGGGCAACGTGCCCGGCCATCCTGGAGAAAACACCTACTGCCCCAGCTGCGGTTTCACGCTTATCAAACGTTGGGGTTTCAGCATTCTCGAGTGGAATTTAACCCCTGAGAAAACCTGCCCGAGATGTGGGGAAAAAATTCCGGTTGAAGGCGAGTTTTCAGGTTTCAGGCGGATTTTTTAGCCTTTCACCACGCCTAAGGAAGTTGGTGGAGAAATCTCCCGCCTAGCCCGCCAAACCTCCAACACCCTCCTTTTTCCAAAACTTTAATCTAGTTGAGGTTTTCCTCCGTTTTCTGGTTAACATGGAAAACTTGGAAAAATTGTTAACGCCGAAAGAAGCCATCGGGCTTCTGAGAGTTAGCCATCAAACCCTAAGACGGTGGATTAAAGCTGGAAAAATAAAAGCCGTAA
>QMYF01000040.1 GCA_003662515.1 Candidatus Hecatellales archaeon
GCTGACACCGCCATAACGGTTTGCCTTTCACCTGAATACGAGTTTATGAAGGCGGCGGCGGAGAAAGCCTTAGAGGCAGCCATAAACCTGGCCAGGCCTGGCGTAAAGGTTTCCCAGCTTGGGGCAGCCATCCAGCAAACCATCGAGGCCATGGGGTTTAAGCCTATCCGCAACCTTACAGGCCACAGCATAGGACGCTTCCTCATCCACACGGGAAAGTCTATCCCAAACGTGGCTTCCCTCGACGGCTCGAAACTTAAGCCTGGAGAACTCTACGCTATTGAGCCTTTCGTAACGTTGCCTGAAGCTGAAGGCAGAGTTTTCAGCGGCCCCTGCGGAAACATTTACCGAGTTGTTAAGCCTAAGCCTCCTAAACAGGAGCCTGCCCGAAGCGTGATGATGCAGATCTTGGAAAGGTTTAAGTCGCTTCCCTTCACGCCGCGGTGGCTGGAAGGCGGAAAAGAAGCCTTAGAAGGCTTCAGGCAACTAGTGGAAAAAAGGCAGATTTCCTGTTATCCCATGCTGGTGGAGGCCTCCGGGAAGCCTGTGGCCCAAGCAGAACACACCATCCTGGTTTTAGAGGATAGAGTGGAGGTCACAACCCTCTAGAAGGGTAGAGGCTTCTTCTTTTTACCCAGCTCTTCAGGGTAAATCGCCTCAATGTACATTTCGCCTTCGCAGCTGGGACATTTCCCCTCACGCTTAGGAATGTAGTCTCCACGCTTAAACTCTCGAACACTAGTCACATCACATCTTTCACATCTTAGAACGGTTAGAATCCGCTGTTTTGGAGGTGCTGAAGGCTGGCTTACAAGTTTAAGGAAGAACAGTAAAATTAGGAGGAGGCCGAAAATCCCTAAAGCCGTAGAGAAAAATCTTTCTTCCCCAAGTTTTTCAAGGGCTTCAGGGCTTCCCAAAACGAAGAGGAAAACCAAGATTAAGAGGAGCAGTAGAAGCCATCCCAGATTATGTCGGCTGTTCACGCTCAAACATTAATCCCCCTCTTCACTGGGCTATCCCTATAGTGTTTCCTATTCCAGCGATTAAAACAAGGTCTCCCTCCCTTGTCTTCTCCCGGATAATCTTCTTAACGGTTTCAATGGCCTTATCCACACCCTCATAGATTTCCTTTTTCATGGGGGCAATAGCCTCCCTCAGCGACTCCTTAATGATAACCGCGTACAACGGTATCTTATGTTTGTGGGCTACCTCCTCAATCCGGTATTTCTCGGTTCCAATACCCCCTATAGCCGCGCCAACACCGTCAGCCACATCGCCAGTATCTTCACCTTCAAATTTTTGGGCTGCATCCACCATAACGATAATCGCCGGCCTATAACCATAAGTGTCGATAAGTTTTTCAATGGCCTCCCCAGGCTTACCTACGTTCCCTCCAGGCCCCTCAGCCTTCAAAACGATAACATGCCTTCCCTCAAGCTCGGTCTCTCCGAAAACCATGTCCTTCTCGATTTTCTCAACCTTTTTCCCGGCTAGGAGCTTGCAGGCTAGGAGAGGCCCAGCCCCATCTCCTATAGGCTGGCCTTCAGCGAAGGCCTTAACAGCCCCATCGTAGGCGTAGGCTATGTCCATGATGAGGGGAAGCATCATGTGGAGCTGAGCTGTGATAATGTAGGCGTTGGTCCGCTTCCCCATCAAATAGTAGTGGCGTACAATCCGGTAAATCAGGTTTAAGTCTAAGGCTGCCTCCAGCAGGTTTTCAAGATTGTTAAGCTCGGTGTCGCTGGCCTTCGGGGCAATCCTCCTAACAGCATCCTTCATGCTTAGGTCTCTTACGTCTAGGAGGCGGTCAAGCTTCCAAACTATGCCTGCAGGATCCATGTCCACCGGCTGGATAAAGAAGGTTTCGAGAAACCGGTCTATGCTTGGAACAGGGTCTTCCTCAGGCTTCCCGATCTCCTTTACAGCCTTAATGGCGGTTTCCCTAGCCCTATCCCTCAGAAACTTAAGCCTCCTCAGGTTTCTTTCAATATCCCTATTCCATATGGCAATTTGGATACGCTGACCGTAAAGGAAATAGGCTATGATGAAGGCAATGAAGAAAAGTTGGAAAACCAGGCTCCAAAGGTTTCCCCCTTCACCGGCTAGATGTTGAAGGAAGGGCATCCATCCGACCCCGGAGGTTAAGCCTTGCGAATAAGAAAAGACACCGTCAAATATTTAAATTAAAACCTTAAAGGAAAATAAAGCTTAAATCTGCTGGCTGAAACCCTTCTCTGGGGTTCACGGCCATAGCCTCCGGGGCAAGACCCGAACCCGTCAGATCTCGGAAGTGAATCCCGGAGGCGCCGCTGATTACTGCTCTCCGAAAGGGGGCGGGAACCAGCGGTGCCGTGAACCCCACCCTCCCGCCTCCACGTTAATGCCTCGAAAAGGGGGAGAAAACGAAGCTGAGGGCGGAAAACCGTTGGAGCCTTCAGAAGCCTCAGCCGAGGAGCTTTACGAAAATGCACGTTGCAGGGACAAGTTTTGCGTTTGCGGCGGGAAGGGAGTTCTCGTCTGGGTGGTAGACTACCACCGTTGGAGCAGGCAGCTCCTATGCAACCAGGGCGGCATCATTTTCCTGGAAATTTTTGGAGACCTTGAAGTTTACGATTATGTGGGTGACAATCCCGCTCTGAAGGGGAATCCTGTGAGGGATGCCCCGCCTACACCTAAACCTGAAGACTTCTTCCGCTGTAAACGGTGTGGAAGGTTAACCTTAAAGACAGGCCGCCACCACAAGTATTGCCCTGAATGCGCTAAAGAAAGGGAAAGGGAGAGAAAGAGGCTTTGGGCTAGAAAGGCAAGGAGAAGCGGGAAAATTAAGACCCTTTAAAGAAGCTTTGGTTCTCCATTAATAATTAGGATGGTTAAAAACGTCTACGCTGAGGGAGGATGATGGTTTACCCTGAAGGAGCCTTCTACGCTCCTCCGAGAAGGCTGGTTTTCAGCCGCAGAGAAGTTAGGGAGCTCTCCCTGGCCACCTTAATTCTGCTGTTAGTAGGCTTCTCTTGGTTCGGCTTCCATTTCCACCCCTACATAGTGGGGGCTGTGCTTATAGGGGTTCTTCCAGCCTTCCTCCTCCACGAGCTAGCCCACAAGTTTTCCGCTCAAAGGCAAGGCCTATGGGCTGAGTTCAGGATAGATCCCATAGGTTTAACCATCACGGCCATATCTATTCTGGCGCCTTTCAAGGTGGTGGCTCCGGGAGCCGTAGTAGTTTGGACCCCCTACCCTGACAGCAGCCTCATGGGCAGAATCTCCGCTTATGGGCCTCTCACCAACATCGCCCTAGCCATACTCTTCCTAGCCTTCAACCCTCTGCTACCCCACTACCTCGCCGAGTTCGCCATCCGCTTCAACGCTTTCATAGCCTTCTTCAACCTGCTACCCTTCGGAATCTTCGACGGCCGTAAAATCATTGCTTGGAGCTGGAAGCTTTGGGGAGTCCTAATCGTTCTCGCCGTAATCCTGATGGTTCTACCTTTCTAAGACGGATAGCCTGAAGAGCTAGCTTTTAGCGTTCAGCCTCCCTATAATCCTTGAGGTGTCGCCTCAAAATGTTTGGTGTAGCAGTTCCAGGAAAGGTTTACGTGTTCAGGCTGCCCTACGGTGAAGACCTCCTAGCCGCCGTGAAAATGGCGGCGGAAACCGTGAAGGCTGAAGCCGGAGTCTTCTGGATTATTGGAGCTGTCCAGAAAGGCGAAATAAGCTTCTACAACCAGTCGGAGAAAAAATATGTTAGGAAAAGCTTCGACCAGCCTATGGAAATCCTCTCCTGCATTGGGAACATTTCCAAGCTTAAAGGGGAAACCTTAATCCACGCTCATATCGCCCTGGGAGATGAAACAGGGAAAGCTTATGGAGGACACCTAGAAAAGGGAACCATAATTTTCGCGGCTGAACTCTTCCTCCTCAAACTGGAAGGCATCCAGCTGACCAGAGAATACGACGACACCACAGGGTTAAACCTCTTTAGCCTCTAAGGTTTCCCATTTCTCTTAGGGGTGAAGCCTAAATGTTCAGGTATGGAAGGGTGGAGTTCACCTGGCTGGGACACGACTGCTTCAAAATTAAAGGTGAAGGTTTAACCCTCTACTTCGACCCTTTCGAGCTGGCTGACGGTGAGCCAGCAGACCTAATCCTGATAACCCACGAGCACTTCGACCATTTAAGCCCCAGCGATGTAGCCAAAATCTCCACGGAGGAAACGTCAATAGTTACGATTCCTCAGGCAGCCTCCAATCTTTCAGGGGTGAAAGCCAAAGAGATCGTTAAAGTTTCGCCTGGAAGCCGGGTGACCGTTAAAGGAGTTGAAATCGAAGCGGTTCCAGCATACAACGTTAACAAGTTTAGGGCTCCCGGTGTCCCCTTCCACCCAAAAGAGGAAAGGAAGGTAGGCTTCCTTGTGAACCTCGCAGGCGTGAAAATATATCATGCTGGAGACACGGATGTTATCCCTGAAATGGAGGGACTGCAGCCTGACGTGGCGCTTCTACCCGTAAGCGGAACCTACGTTATGACCGCTGAGGAAGCTGCTGAAGCCCTAAAACTCATCAAACCTAAAGTTGCCATCCCTATGCATTATGGAGCAATAGTTGGAAGCAAGGCTGACGCTCAAAGGTTTCAAGCCCTAGCCCCCAAAAAGGTTCAAGTAGTAATTTTGGAGAAGGAGGCTTAAACCTGCCATTTCCCTCTTTTAACTAACGTTAAAATAGGCTTTCACCGTTAAGGTTTCTCATGACCGAGTATCGCTGTGAAGTCTGCGGTAAACTAGTGGAACCTCTACCCTACATTTGCAACTATTGCGGAGGCATCTTCTGCGTTGAGCATAGGCTCCCGGAAAAACATAACTGTGTCAGGCTTAGAGAGCTTAGAGAATTTAAGCCGGAGGAAACCCAGCCTTTAACCCCCCTACTCGCTGAATTTGAAAGGGCTGAAAAGAATAGGAGGAAAGGCTTTCTGAGCAAGCTTAAAAGAAGACTTTTCCGTCGGGAGTGAAAACCCAAGTTTTACCGTTTGGAGGTTTCCTCCATCATCCTTAAAATCTCTTTTCTCGCTTTTCCAGCCATATGGTGGACTACCTTCCGCATAAAACCTAGAACATATTTTCTGGCCAGCCAGGGCATTCTCCCCACGTATTCAATGGCCAGTTCCTCAGCCCACCGCATACCATGATCCCAACACGCCAAGATGAGTTCCCAATGACAACGTTTCATGTCCTTAACTCCGAAGCCTCGGCTTTCCTTAAGCCCTCCCACGGGGACGAAGAAGAGGGGGACAATAATGCTCTTGTAGGGCTTAAGCCGTTCCATCAACTCAAGGGTGGCGTAAACGTCTTCCTCGGTTTCGCCTGGAAGCCCTAAAACCAGAGTTCCACAGGGAACCCAGAGGCTGTCCTGACAGATGGCGAAGGCTTGCTCCACGATTTCAGGCCACTCCTCCGGCTTGAAGGGTTTAACCTTCCCAGGCATGTTCAACTCTATCATGCGGGGGCTTCCCGTTTCAACCCCCGTCTGCCCGGAAAGCCAAGGCTTCTCCTTGCTGCCCACCTCCATGATCTCCGATAACTCTTTTAGAAGGCTGGGCTTCTCCACCACCGAAGCCAGGGCGAAATGGCTTGGCCCAACGTTTTTCACTCCCTCAACGTTTTTAGCCGCCGAGAAAAGTTCTTTAACGGCTTCCGGTTGAACGTGAACTCCGTTAGCCTTATAACGTAAAATGTCTTCGGCGTGAAGAGTTATGTTGGTCTGCCCGTCGCGGACGTTAACCCTAATCTCCTCAACAATGTCTTGGAGAGGGCGGCATCGAAACCTTTGAAGGGTTGGAACGCAGAATTTACATCCTCTTCCACAGCCTCGTGCAACCTCCACCACGCCTCCAACGGTTCCACCCAGAATGTTGGGCATGGCCTGAACATCCACAACATCACCGTAAACCACACCTTCAAAGTCTTCGCCGTTAACCAGCTTCTCGAAAAGCGGAGGAACAACGTTTTCCCCTTCGCCTATGACCACCACGTCTACAC
>QMYF01000041.1 GCA_003662515.1 Candidatus Hecatellales archaeon
CAACCTTCGTTGCCGCCCCTGAAAGGATGGCTGGCACAGGGGAAGGCGCCACACGATTAGCGTCCAGGTGAGCCGTGTGGAGGAGGAAGATGGATGTTTTCACCCCTAAACCTGTAACTATGAGCATGATGCTCAGCGGGATTACAAGGCTTCCATCGACGCCGGGGAGGAAAATTCCCTTTGAAAGGCGGACGGCCAGGTCGGCGTAGTTAACGGTTCCAACAGCCCCGTAGAGGAGGGCTACCCCCAAGAGGAGGAGGGAGGTTCCCACTGCACCCAAAATGAGGTAGCGGAAGCCTGCCTCAAGAGCCCTAGCCCTATAAGCCCTGAAAACCGTTAAACCGTAGGCTGAAATTCCCGTCAGCTCCATGAAGACGAAGAGGTTGAAAATGTCTCCGGTGAGGATTACGCCGAGCATTCCTCCAAGCATGAGCATCATGAAGGAGTAATAGTAGTTGAGGCCTGTTTCCCCGTGCATGTAGCTGGCTGAGAAGAGGGCGGAAAGGAAAACCAGGAAAACCACTATGAGCGCGATGAAGGCGTTAAACAGGTCTACGGTTAAAACTATGCCTACGGGAGGCTTCCACCCAGCCATAAGGTGAACAATGAGGTTCCCCCCGTAAACTTGGAGGGTCAGCATCCCGGAGAGGAGCAGGGTTAAGGCTGCGGCTGCAACAGCCAGGACTTCCGGAACCCTGCGGGGAAGCTTTTCCATGGGCAGAATGGCTACTCCCGCGGCTAGGGGAACCGCTATGCATAGGACGGGAAGCCACTCAGCCGGAATCATTCTCTAACCCTTCTAATCTTGTAGACGTCTAGGGTTCCATACTTCTGGTAGATTTTGATGGTGAGGGCTAGAGCTGCAGCCGTTACGCTCATGCTGATAACTATGGCTGTGAGAACGAAGGCTTGGGGAAGCGGGTCCACCGCCGCTGCGTAGAAGGCCTCTAAGCCATGCTTGAAGGCTTCCTCATGGAGGATGGGTGGAACCCCTTTAAACTTGTATCCTATGAGGATGAAGAGCAGGTTTATTCCGTCGCTTAAAATCATCAGGCCTAAAATTATCTTGATTAGGTTTCGCTTGTAGAAGATGCAGTAGAGGGCTATGACCATTTGAAGGGTGCAAAGCAGGTATGGTAAAGCCTGATTCAACGCTTCCTCCTCCTAAACTTGACGAGGAAGTAGAAGGCCACCAGGAAGCTTGCTGAAACATTCGCCATTTCGCCGATATTGTAGAGGAGGAGGCTTCCAGCGCTGAAGATTCCCCCTGGGAAACCGTAAGGATAGACTCCCACATTCTTGAAGAACCAGAAGCCGAAAGCCATGCCTAGGAGGGCGGTTATGAGGATAATGGTTGCACCCAGGCTTCTGAAAACCTGGCCGAAGCTGAAGCTAACCTTCCCCTCAACGTAGTCCACTCCGAAGGCTAGGAGCAGCAAGACTAGGGCGCAGGCTATTAGGACGCCTCCCTGGAAGCCTCCCCCATGGGTTAAATGTCCATGTAGAACTATGTAGGCTGAGAGAAGCAGCATTACAGGCGCCAATATCCGTGAAACCGTTTTCACGATGAGGGTCATGCCCTCCTGAGGCTTCCTACCTTTCATGTCTCAACACCGCCAAAACGATTATCACAGCGGTGAAGAGGACGAGGGTTTCACCCAGCGTGTCGTAGCCACGGTAGTCCCAGACTATGGCTCCCACAGCATTCCAGGCGCCTACATCTTTCAAGACGTTCTCCACGTAGTATTGGCCAACCCTCGCTACAGGCTCGCCGAAGGCTGGGAAATCGTAGAGGAAGGTGAAGGCGAAAACCACCATGAGGATGATGGAAAGCATGATGATTCCAGCCTTAAGGTAGGGGTTTCCCGGGCTGTCCTCCTCCATCCGCCTGGTTTTCGAAATGGTGATAATGATTATGGCTGTTTGAAGGCCCACTCCGACCACTACCTGCGTCAGGGCGATATCCGGAGCCTGAAGCATGAAGTATAGGACGGCTACGATGACGCTGTAAAAAGCCGCCACAATAGCGGCGTAAAGCAAGTCTTTAAGCTCAACAACGATCAAAGCCAAAACCACAAGCATTACCAAGAGAAAATTGAAGAGAGTGAAGGTCACGTCAACCATCTTTTTCCTCATCCTCCCTCAACATGTCGCAGAAGGTTCCCTCCCACATTTTCACCCTGCTCTTGTGGGCAGCTCTTAGAATGGCGTGGGAGCCTGTGGGAGAGGTGAAAATCACGATTAAGGCTGTAAGGCAGGCCTTAACAAAGAAGGATGGGTTGTGGGCACCTCCCATTAAGGCTACCGCGAAGATCGACACGACGGCTCCACCCATGCTCATAACCGTGGCGGCATGGGAGCGTATGAAGACGTCTGGAAACCTTACCAGGCCTAGGGCTCCAACGTTGGCGCAGAAGAGGCCTAGGAAGAGCAGAGCCAGCCCTACAGCCTCCAAAACCATCAATCTGCCACTTCCCTCCCCTCCAGGTATTTGGCTATGGTTAGGGTTCCGATGAAGCCTAGGAGGGCTGTTAGAAGGGCGATGTCAAGCAGCATGGCTTCCTCATAGTGGAAGCTTAGGAAAACTAGGAGGGCTACGGCTACACTAGCCATAGCGTCTCCAGCTATAACCCTGTCAGGAGCTGTCGGACCCCTAACCAGCCTATAAGAGGCTATTAGAAGGCTTAAAGCAAACCCGAAAAGGATGGCGGGAGTGAAGAAGTCCACCGTCAGCCCAGAAACCTCCTAACATATTTCTCGAAGGGTGCGGCGATTTCCCTATGGCAAACCTTGGGGTCTGGGCTTACAACCCAAATCCAATGCACATAGTAGGTTTTCCTCTCCTCGTCGAGCTCCACGGTTACGGTTCCAGGCGTATTGGTGATAGAGTTGGCCACGCAAACAATGCCGCAATCAGACTTAAGCGTGTAGGGAACCCTAACTATTCCAGGCCTTAAGGGCATCCGTGGGCTTAAAATCCTCCTTATCACGTCGTAGTGGGCTTTAACTTCAGCGTAAAGCCAATAGTAGGCAAGATAGAAAAGCGCCCAAAACCATCGAGCCGGATTAAACTTGTCCCTAACCCCTCCATAAACCATAATTTCTGAGGTTAGGTAGGCCACCAGGAGGCTGGCAGCAGCCCCCACTAGAATCTCGTCAAACTTCAAGGCTGAGGTTAAGAGTAGCCAAAGGGAGAAAAAGGCTAAGAAAACCGTTATAAACTTTAAGATTCTGTTAGGCTTCCCCGAGCCTTCGCCCACCTTGCCGGCGGTCCCCCTAACAAAACTTTAAAAAATGCAAAGGTTTACCGTTTAAGTCTTTTCATGCATTTTTATGCTGAAAATTATAGAAAACTTCCCGTAATGAAGCTAAAAGAAGGTTTCCAGCCGATGTTCCCTCGGCACCTCTAACACGTCTTCAAAGGTCATATCTAAGGCTTCAAGCAGAGGTTCAAAGGTGGACTGAATATGTTCCACATATTTTTGGATGTCTATCTCTTCTGGGGAGGCTTGGGAGAGAAGTTTAACTCCGGGCTCCCTCCTGATCTTAACATATCTTATCACGGTTCCAGCTCCGATTTTCTCTCTGAGTTCGGGAGGCAGGCTTTTCACAGCTTTAACGTGTTGAGGCGTAGTTTTCTCGTATTCTTCAATATCTTTACCCAGCACAACGGTGAAGGCTAAATCCTCCAGCGGGTAGCCTCCCTTCCTCAAGTTTTCATAACAATTTTTCACGATAGCCTTAATCTGCTCCTTCGCCTTATCGAAGTCTTCAACGCTTTTAACTTCGCTTAGGATGCTGACAGCCTCCGCGAAAGCTTTTTTGAGGAATTCAGGCGTGTTCCGCTTTTTGCCTGTTAAACCCTTAATGTCAACGCTTCCATCAGGATAAACGCCCAGATAGTTCTTTTTCCGTGTGGAAAAAACCGTGTACCGGTAGATCTTGTCTACGTCAAGCTCCATTCCCAACTCTTTTTCAGCCCACTCCAAAAGCTCCCTTATCTGCTCCTGGCTAGGGTTCCTAAGGAAAACGGAGTCTGTGTCGCCATAAACAACTTCTATTCCGAGGGCTCCAGCCTTCTCGATGGTTTTCTTGATGGCGTAGCGTCCTATGCTGGCGGTAGCCTCAGCCACAGGGGGACAGTAGAAAACGAAATGTTCCGCTCCGAAAACTCCGTAAGCCGCGTTTAAAACCACCTTTAAGGTTCGCTGAACAGCATCATACCAGCTTCGAAGCTGGGGAGGCAACGTTTTATCCTTCGCCTTAGCCTTATACCATTTAACTCTCAGGTCTCGAAGGGAGCCTATGAGAAGACTTGTTATTCCACGTTTTTTCCCGCAAACCCAGTGAGGTGTCTCCGGAATCCTGTTCTCCCGGCACTCCTCATGGGGGCAGCGAACACTCTCATAGGAGAGATTCCACCGCTTAATGATGCTGGGATACAGGCTGGCGAAGTCTAAAACCACCACGTTGAAGTTTACTCCGCTTTTAGGCTCGATAACCACGGCTCCCCTATACTTTTTACCTTTAATGACAGGCTGGGTTGCCGTATAGCCTTTAACCGAGAGGATTTCAGCCTGGCTGGGAATAAGTAGTCCCCGTCTCCTATGCTCATAATACATCATGCTTTTAATCCAGCCTGAAACCCCCTGCCTAGAAACGTCTTCCAAAGGCATTTTTGAAACTCTGGCCAAAGCCACGATGAGTTTAAGGGTTAAGCCTCCCTGATAGGCGGCTAGCTGGTAGGTGAGTTCGGCGTCGCGGAAGCAGTAGTCGGCTAGCTCCTGATAGCTAAGCTCTGAAACATTTTTCTCTATCGGGATTTTCCCTACACCCAAAACGGCTGAAGCCACGTCTTCCAGCGTGTTTTCCCGGTATTTCTGGTCGAAAGCGTAGACTTGAATGGCTCGATTGAAGAAGAACTTGTAGAGGTCTATGTGGATGCCGTAGGTTAGGAGGGCGGAGTCTCTCCCCATGTCGATGGGAATTAACTCTTTTGGGAAGCCGAGGTTTTGGCCTCTATGCCAGAGGTAGCGAAGGTCGAAGTCGTCCCCGTTAAAGGTCACCACGATGGGATAGGAGGCTAAGGTTTCAAAGGTTTTACCCAGCAGGGAAACCTCATCTTCAAAAAATTCCACGGTGAACTTTTCGCTTTCAATCTTGCCTGTCTCTTGGACGCCGGGACGCCTTAAAAGGTAAACTTTCCTTAATCCGTCGCTTCCATAGAAGGCTACCGCTATAACCTGGTATTGGGCTTCACGCGGATCAGGAATTCTATCAAGAGTGGGTGAGGCTACCTCGATATCCATAGCTACGAAGCGAAGCTCAGGGACAGGGCTCTCAAGAAGCCTAGCCCACCTCAAAGCGTAGTCTTGGAATTCCTTAGGCTCTGTTTTAAAGACTTCTTCCAGCTCTCTGGGGACGGTGGTTTCACTCCAGTCTAAAACAGGCGTTTCCTGCCCTTCCTCAAGCGTGTAAGGCATGCCTATCTCGAAGTGGCGGTCGTAAAGGTAGTTCTCATAATATTTAATGTCGGCTTCCCAAACCTTCGCGTCCGGCCTGGCTTTCGGCAGCCGCTCCCTCAGCGAGTGGGGTCTGCCTCCGATGGCAAGGGGATCTCTAGCAATAATCTTGGTAACCGTTACGGTGTTGTCGGTGAGAGGGTTAAACTTCTCAACGGTTTCAGCGTCTTCTATGCCTTGAAGCTCGGGGATTTTCTTTAACTCGTCGGGTGGAAGATTGGTGAAACAGTAGGGTTTATGGTTAGTGGTATCCCACCATAGGAGAATCCGGCCTTTCTCAGGGTCGTAAAACTTTAGAAGGGCTTTCTTATGCTCTCCATCGTAGGTTGCCGAGAGGAGGTAGGCTTTCCTGAAGGAGGAGGCTGGGATAAGCTTTTCCTCACGCAGCTTTCTAAGCTTTTCAATCCAGCTTGAGCCTTCAACCTCCCTTTTTTCCTCAGCCGGTTTGGCTTCCCCGCCGAAAAAGCTGTAAAGGCTTGACTGTTCAGACATG
>QMYF01000042.1 GCA_003662515.1 Candidatus Hecatellales archaeon
GAAGAGGAGGAGGTAGCTGCCTCTAACCTGGGAGGCCAGCCTTTCCAGGGCTTCCCGGCTTAACCTTAAACTTTCAAGGGTTAAGCTTCCCCAGCTTAGGATTCTTCCCGAGCCTGCTGCCAGCCATCCCCCACTAAGCCTTCTAGGGGGAAACCCGTCAACATCCTCCTCTTGGAAGCTTCCAGCTAGGCAGAGGTTTGAGGGCTGCTTTAGGAGGCTTAAAGCCTCCTCCAAGGAGAGGCTTGAGTAGGCTTCATGGTTGAGGGTTATCCAAAACTTCCAGCCTTTATCAGCGAGGTTTAAAGCTTCTAGGGCTTGGGCTAGGAGGCTAGAGGCATCTATTCTTCTGGATTTGAAGCCGAGCAGGAAACCCATGGTGATTACTTTTAAATTTCTCTTGAGCCCCTTTTAGGGTTAAGGGTGGGAGAGAGCCTCCTTGAAGAAGGCGAAATATATCTGGATGGACGGGAAACTTGTCGGCTGGGATGAAGCTAAAGTTCACGTTTTAACCCACGCCCTCCACTATGGAAGCAGCGTCTTCGAAGGGATAAGATGCTATGAGACTTCGAGGGGGCCAGCCATCTTCCGCCTTAGAGACCACATGGAAAGGCTTGAAAGGTCGGCGAAAATCTACCTGATGGAGCTTCCCTACACGGTGGATGAGCTCTGCCAGGCTGTGGTGGAAACGGTGCGGGCTAACGGGCTTAAAGAATGCTATATTAGACCTATAGCCTTTCGAGGCTCAGGGGAAATGGGTCTTCAAGCCTTAAACCCTGTTCAGGTGGCCATCGCTGTTTGGCCTTGGGGTCCCTACTTGGGCGAGGAAGGCCAAAAGAAAGGGATAAGGGTTAGAATTTCCTCCTATGTTAGGCCTCCACCCTACAGTCTCCCCATGAACGCTAAGGCTGGAGGCCATTATCTCTCTAGTATCCTCGCCAAAATGGAAGCCTTAAGAAGCGGCTACGATGAGGCTATTCTCCTAGACCATAGAGGCTTCATCTCGGAAGGTTCGGGAGAAAACATTTTCATCGTTCGGAAAGGAATCCTATTTACACCTCCACCTTGGGCAAGCATCCTGCCAGGCATAACCAGGGACACCATAATGGTTCTAGCCAGAGACCTAGGTTTCAAGGTTTACGAGGAGGATATAACGCGAGGCATGCTTTACGAGGCTGAAGAAGCCTTCCTAACGGGAACAGCTGCCGAGGTAACCCCGATAAGGGAGGTTGACGGAATAACCATTGGAGAAGGTAAACCAGGGCCCGTCACCCTTAAACTTCAAGCCGAATATAAAGCAACCGTGCGAGGGGAAAAACCGGAATACGAAGGATGGCTAACCTACCTTTAACGTTAAAAGAAAATTTGGAAATAATGTTTTGATGGCATTTACCCATTTCAAAAGTGAGGGCGCTTACTTGTCTGGGGTGGAAGGGGAAGAGGCCTGTAAGGATATCCTTCAACTTTACTCTTAATTTCCTCAATTAACCGTGAAACGTCTGTTTCCTTCTGCTCGCGGAGCTCTCGAACTCTTAGGGTTATTGTTCCCTTCTCAGCCTCCCTATCTCCCACCACCACAATGTAGGGTATCCAAGCCGTCTCAGCATTCCTAACCTTCTTTGGAAGACTCTCATCCCGGTCGTCGATGTCGACGCGGATCCCGGCTTCAGCCAGCTGCCGGTAAACCTTCCACGCGTAGTCTAGATGCCGGCTTGAAACGGGGATAACCCGCGCCTGGATGGGTGTAACCCAGAGGGGTAGGCTTGGAGGTTTCCCCTCCCTCTCCGCCTTAACAGCCGTGTCGAGCAGCGCGTAGAGATACCGCTCTACGGTGCCTATCAGGGCTGTGTGAATTATGATGGGATGCTTCCGGCTTCCATCCCTGTCCGTGTAGGTTATGCCGAAACGTTCAGCGTTTCCAACATCAATCTGGAAGGTTGCTATCTCGCAGGGCCTGCCAAGCTCGTCAATAATGTTGTATTCAATATTTATTACCCAGTAGTAGCGTTTGGGGACGAAACATAGGAGGACGGGTTTACCTTCAACTTCTAGGAGCCTCCTGAAAAACTCTTTATGGTTTTCGAAGAAGTCTTCGGTGGTATTGTAGAGGGAAACATAGGTTCTGCCCAGCTTGCCTATCTCCTCGAAAATTTTCCTGTGAATTTTCAGGGCGAACTCTTCAGCCTCCTCAAGGTTCCGGCAGAAAACGTGGAGGTCGGGCATGTGAAGCTTCCTCACGCGGAAGCATAGGAGAAGTTCCCCCTCCTGCTCCAGCCTGTAGCTGTCAGCCAGCTCGTAAACGCCGAAGGGGAGGTTGCTGTAGCTTATAACCCAGTCTTTAACCATGGCGAACTGCTGATGGCAGGCAGCATAGCGCATAACCAGCCGGCGACTTCCAGACCTAACCAGGTAAAGCCTCCCGCCGAAAAGCTCAGCATGCTGCCTTACAGCTGGAACAGCTAGGTCGAACATGTTGGTTCCCCTAACCCGGTATACCGGTATTCCTAAGCCGTCCACCAGCTGGCCAGCATAGTCGGAGATGAGGTCGAAGATTAAGGTGGCTTCGGGGCCGTAGCGCATGTGGCCTAGGTCGGAGAAAGCCTCCCACTCCACCCCAAACTTTTTACAGTAGGCTAGGAATTTCGGCTCTCGGCCTCCTTTAAGGCCCTTCTTTAAGGCCTCCTTTTCCACTAGGCTTCTAAACTCTTCCTCTCCGGGCTTAAACTCGTATTCTTCGGGGAGGTAAAGCTTCATGTCTGGGGTTAAAATCCGATAGTAGACTTGGGGTGCCTCAGCTTCAGCAGCCTCCCCCTTCGCGGTAACGGTTTTGGAAAGCTCGGATAGGGGGTGGCCCTTACATTTTATTTCGAAAGCCTTATACCAGCCGAAGGGAGCCCTCCAAACCTCTAAACCTTCAGCCTTAAGGTTTTCCTCAACCAGCTTTAAGGCTTCCAAACCTGCCTCGGGACTGGAAAGGTTAGGCGAAAGATGAGCGTAGGGGTAGAGGGTTACATGTTTCACTCCAAGCTTGCCGGCGGTTTCAACAATGGTTTTGGCGGCGTTTTCCGCCACAGCCTTAAGGTTTTCCTCGTCCTGCTCCTCCACGGCGCAGAAGGCTACCAGGGTTTCCTCCGTCGAGTAGGTTTTCCTTTCTTCGCTTACGGGTTCGGGCCTGCGGAGGGCTTCCCCCTTAACCTGATAGCTAAACCTGTCAGCATGGATTAGGAGGATTCTCAAATTTTCCACCTCGCCTGCTCCAGCTTCCTCTCCTTCCTGCTAAGCTTCTTATACTGCTTGTAATGTTCCTTGCAGAGGTAAACCCTTCTGCCTCCACTTGAAACCTCTAGGCCTGCTGCCGCCACCTTGGCTGCGGAAAGGGAGCGGACGGCGGGTTTACTGCAGCCTTTAACGTTGCAGGTGGTTCCTACACCAACTTTCCCCAAGGCTCCCTCCTCTCCGGGAAGCCAAAATATAATCTCACCTTAACCATACCTATTTAAGGGAGAGACTTAAGCTTGCTGGTTAAATTCAAGGAAAGCCTGGAAGGCCTGTTTAGGGCTGCCGCCCGAAGCCTCCTCAAAGCCGGCCTAACAGCCAACATGGTAACCCTTATAGGGTTGGCCTTCTCGGCTGGAGCAGCCTACACCTACTATGTGGGAGCCGGGGAAACAGCCTTAACCAGGCTTGCCTCCATCCTCCTGCTGGTTTCAGGCTTCTTCGACTGCCTGGATGGGGTTATGGCGAGAATGCAGGGGGGTGGAACCAGGCTGGGAAGCTTCCTCGACTCGGTAGCCGACCGCTACGGTGACGGATTCATCATCGCCGCCATAGCTTTAGGCTATCTTAAGCTTAGCTTTCTGGGTTTGCCTATGGCCTTCTGGGGTTTAGCCGCCCTTTTCGGCTCCCTCCTAGTAAGCTACATTCGGGCTAAGGGGGAAAGCCTAAACGTGAAGGTTGCAGGGGTAGGCTTGGCCGAGAGGCCTGAAAGAATCCTCATTATCGCCTTTCTGGGTTTACTTGGCTTCCCCTGGCTTGGCGTGGTGGCGGTAGCCTTCCTCTCCAACCTCACCGCTATTCAAAGGTTCCTTCACATTTTCCTCAGGCTTAGGGGTTAAAGCGTCCAGAACCTTCCTCAGGAAAACCCGGCTTTCCTCCAAAACCTTTAAGCCTTTACTTGTTATGCCGTAGTATTTGCGGCTGGGATTGCTGAGGCTAGGCGACTTAATCTTCTTCTCAATTAAGCCCTCCCTCTTCATCGAGTAAAGCACAACATAGGTAGTAACTTTAGCTGTAGGAATCCCATATTTTTCACGGATTATCTTCGCGATTTCGTAGGCGTATCTGGGCTTTACGGAGAGCTCTGCTAAAATGTAAAGCCAGAGATTTTCCTTGGTAAGCTTAGAAATCAGCTTGTTGAGGCTCAAGGGCTATCCTCCCAGCTAGGAGGCTTCCCTTAGCCTAATCTCTGAGGGGGGCAGCCAGCCGGCGCTCCTCCTTCGAGCGAACCTTCACTATCCCCCGGTAAACCGCACAGGAAATACAGTAGTACTTGGTAACCTTCTCTCTTGGAATGTAGGCTCCCTGCGCTCTAAGCTCCTTAGCCAAAACAGGGTCTACGAAGGAAACCCACTTGGTAACCTTTTTAGCCTTATCCCTGGGAATAAGGCTTCCACAGGCGCTGCAGTGAACCAGCTCGTTACGGCCTTTACCGCCTTTCCCTCTACCCCTACTTTTACGTTTCTTAGGCATCAGCCATCAACGTCCCTAAACTAAACTCAAATATTATCAGGCTAACCCAACCCAAATAAACTTAAAGGTGGCCTTTTAATATTGTCTTGAAAGCCTTAGGAAGGTTTCAGCCTTCCCCCCGCAGCTGGCACAGGAAGCCTCAGCAGGCTTCTCCTCAGGGTAGGGGGTGCCTAAGGCTTTAAGACCGAGTTCTTCCTCCAGCCTCATGCCGCAAGACTCCCTGCCGCACCAAGGAAGCTCTAGAACCCCGAAAGGTTTCCCTTCCTGCAAAAGCTTTTTCGCCTCTTCAAGGCTTCCCAGCCTTTTAAGGCTCTCTTTAAGCCATCGGGAAGCCCTCGCCCTCAAGGATTCCTGAATCTCGTTTAGAAGCTGGGTTAAAGCTTGGGGGAGCTCCCCTTCAGGAACTATTTTACGCTCTAGGGTGTCCCGTCGCACCAGGGTTACCACGCCTTTCTCCACGTCTCTGGGCCCTACCTCTATTCTCACGGGAACTCCTCTCAGCTCCCAGTCGTAGAATTTGGAGCCAGGAGTATATTTTTCCCGGAGGTCTGCGTGGACGGCGAAGCCCTCCCTTTTTAAGGCTTCCTCTAGGGCTTTAGCCTTCTCGTTAACCTTCTCCTCGTAGCCCTTGTAGGGTATGGGGATTATAACCGCCTGGATGGGGGCCACGGTGGGAGGCAGCACCAAGCCGTGGTCGTCTCCGTGAAGCGCTATAACTGCGGCGACAACCCTCTCGGAGATCCCGTAGCAGGTCTGCCAGACATGTTCTCTTCCGCCGTCTCTGGTTTCGAAGGTTATTTCGAAGGCTTTGGAGAAGCTTTGGCCGAGGTTATGGATGGTTCCTATCTGGAGGGTTCTCCCATCGGGGAAAACCGTGTCGTAGGCAAGTGAGTAGAGGGCTCCCGCGAACTTGTCCCATTCAGGCCTCTTAGATATAATGTAGGGGACGGCAAGCTGGTCGAAGAAGCTGCTGTAAATTTTCAGGGCTGCTTTAACCTGTTCCTCCGCCTCCTCGAAGGTTTCATGGCAGGTGTGCGCCTCCTTAAAGGTGGTTATCTCCCTCACCCGGATGAGAGGCCTCGTAGCCTTGGTTTCATAGCGGAAAACGCTTACTATCTGGTAGATGCGTTTGGGGAGGTCAGTATGACTTCGAATCCAGAGCTGGAGCA
>QMYF01000043.1 GCA_003662515.1 Candidatus Hecatellales archaeon
ATTCCAGGAGACCCTATAAGCCGCGTCCTCTACATAGACCTCACCAGGAAAAATTTCTGGGTTAGAGAGCGCCCCGAACTTTTTGAGAAGTATTTGGGCGGGGTTGGAGCGGGAATCAAACTGCTTCTGGAGGAGTGCCCTCCGGGAGTCGACCCGCTGGCGCCTGAAAACCCTATAATTTTTGCGGTTGGCCAGCTTAACGGGTTCTTTCCTCTCGCCTCCAAAACGGTAGCCCTCTTTAAGTCTCCTCACACAGGCAACCTTGGTGAGAGCCATGCTGGAGGCAGAAGCGCTGTAGCTTTAAGGATGGCTGGCTACGGGGCTGTGGTGATTAAGGGGGCCAGCGACCTCCCCCTCTACCTTGTCATAGACGAAAACGGGGTGAAGTTTAGGGATGCTTCAACCCTCTGGGGGATGGCTAGCAGCTACACGGTGGGACGCATCATCAGGGAGAGGGAGGCCGGAGCAGGCATGCGAACCATCATGCGTATAGGATTGGCTGGGGAAAACCTGGTAACCTACTCTTGCGTGGTCACCGAAACCTATAGGCATTTTGGAAGGCTTGGGTTGGGAGCAGTCTTCGGAAGCAAAAAGCTTAAGTCTGTGCTCATTAAAGGTAAACGCTCCATAAGGTCTGAAAACATTCGCCTTTACCGGGAAGTCTACGATGAGATTTTTAAGATGGTGACCGAGTCGGGGCTCATGAAGAAATATCATGATTTGGGAACCCCCATGAACGTTTTACCCCTCAACGAGCTTGGAGCCCTGCCCACCCGAAACCTTTCCTCAGCCAGATTTGAGGCGGCGGAGGAACTTTCCGGAGAAAACTTTCTGAAGAAACATTTGGGGAGAAGGGTGGCATGCGCCCACTGTCCAGCCAGCTGCATCCACCTAGCCGCTTTAAGGCAGCCCTACGAGACGGAGCCATACTTCTATCGAACCCTCATGATCTCCTACGACTATGAGCCCATCTACGCGTTGGGAACCATGCTGGGAATCAAGTCTACGGAGGGCTTTCTCCAGCTGCTTGACGAGGTGGAAAGGCTTGGGCTGGATGCCATGAGCACGGGTGTAGCCTTAGCCTGGGCAACGGAAATGCAGCAGAGAGGCTTAATAGGCCTTGAGGAAACAGGCGGTGTAAAGCTGGAGTGGGGGAACCATGAAGCCTACCTTAAGGCTGTGGGGCTTCTGGCCAGGAAGGCCACAGCCTTCTACGAGGCTTTAGCCAGAGGCGTAGACCACGCCTCAAAGATTTACGGTGGAAGAGAGTTCGCCTTGGCCTTTGGAGGAAACGAAATGCCCGGCTACCATACGGGGCCAGCCGCCCATCTCGGCTTCCTTGTCGGCGCCCGCCACAGCCATCTTGACAATGCAGGGTACAGCCTCGACCAGAAGCTTTTAAAGGAGGGTAAGAAGCCTCGGCCCGAAGAGGTGGTGGAGAAACTATTGGGGGAGGAGGCGTGGCGTCAAATTCTTTCAAGCCTTGTGGTATGCTTCTTTGCAAGGAACATTTATAGTCCTGAGGTGGTCTGTAAGGCTTTAAGGGTTTTAGGGTATGAGCATACGCCTGAAAGCCTCCAAGAGTTGGGCTTAGAAATCTTGAAGAGCAAGTTTCAGTTCAAGTTTAGGGAGGGCTTCAGCTTCGACAAGCTGAGGATACCTGAGAGAATCCTTGAAACACCTTCACCCCACGGGAAGATTGGCAGGGAATGGCTGGAGGAAGCCTTAAACCTTTACAAGGAGAGAGTTGAGAAGCTTCTTGGAGGTAACCTTTAAATTTTCGGCTGGCTCAAGGCTCTAGAGCTCGGCCTTCAAACGTTTACGGGGCCAGCGGCCATGGAGGAGCGAAAGTTCGAATTGACCATCGTCAGAGAGCAGCCCAACCCTGTAATCGGCCGGAAAGAAATAGAGTTTGAGGTTTACCATGGGAGGGCTTCAACCCCCACGAGGAAAGAGGTTAAGGAGAAGCTTGCGGCTAAACTGAACGCCGACCCAAACCTTCTCATAATCGACAAGATGATAACGAAGGTTAACAGTTGGAGAACAGTAGGCTTAGCCTACCTCTACGATTCTCCGGAGCGGGTTAAACTTTTCACTCCTAAACATATTTTGAGGAAGGAGTTTCCGGAGGAGAAGGCTGAAGGCGGAGAGGAGAAGCCTCCGGAAAGCTAACCTTTCTTTTCTCTGATGTATTCCATGTAGCCGCAGCCGCCGCAGGCCCACCTCGGCGGATTATTATGCCTTGCCATTATTTTTCCGCAGCGGGGACACTTCCTGTTTTTCAGCTTGATGGCTCCTGTTTTGTAGTCGTATTCGTAAAGGGTCCAGGCGCCTTTCTCAGGCATCTTCCAGCTCCCCTTCAGGCATAGACTCCATGAGGGATAAAGCCTTTGCCCTTTTCTCCCCATTAACCTTTACGGCTACCAGGCCCTCCCCAGGCTGACCATAGAAGACTAGGGCTCCCTCGGGGGCGAAAGCCACCGCAGGAAGAGTTAAAAGGTCTTCCTCACCCTCCACCATCAAAACTGTAATCTCAGGGGCTTCTAAGGCTTCCTTAATCTTATTTAAAGCCTCCATGCTTATGGTTCCAGCAGGATTCTTCACCTTTAAAACCTTGGCTGAAGGCAGCTCGAAGGGTTGAAAAACTCTTCTTTCAACCTTCCCGTCCAAAACGAAAAGTTTAACTTTTACTCCTGCCTGGGCGAAGTCTCTAGAGGTTCGGTCTCCCACTGTTATGATGGCGGGAGGCCTCTCCTCCTCGATTAGCTTTAAGGCCTCCTCCAAGCCTTTAAGGAGAAGCCCAAAAGGCTTCTTGAGTTTCCCTCGAAGATTTTCCGGAAGCCTCCTGACCTTCAAATTTTCCACCAGCCCCCTTTTACAAGGGTTTCTCCAGCGAAACATCTATTAGTTTTCCTTTACGCCTAAACTTTTGGTTTGAAGGTTGACCGGGCCGGCGGAGGGTAAGCTCCCCTTAGAGTGCAGGGTGATACTTTACAGGGATGGGGAACGAGAGGTTCTCGAAGGTGCGCAGGTCTACATTCACTTGAAGGGGTATGCGCTGGCTAGGGTAACCCACCTCGACGTGGAACATGAAGCTTTAAACAGGATTTACCCTCCTAGGGGTGGAAGCTTTCAGGCCATTGTAGGCGTGGATGGCGGACTGGAAATCAGGCTTCCGAGAGGGCGCATCATGGTTTTAAACCCTCTCCTCAACAGGGTTCTGGCTCCAGGCCAGGTTACCCGAACCTGGGTTGGAGGGAAGTTTGGAGGAATCTACGTGGGCTTCAGGAAGGCTGAGATAGGGAAGCTGGAGGAGCTGGCTGGAAGCTTGAAGACCAGGTTAACCGGGTTCATGCAGGGTGGTGAAGGTTGAAGGTTGACCTGCTGCTGGAAAACTGTAGGCTGGTGACCTTTGAAGGGGAAATTTTAGAGGCGTGTATTGCTGTGGAGCAGGGTAAAATTGCCGCTCTCTCCAAGCTTGGAGAAAGATTTCAGGCGGATAGGAGGCTGAACGTGGAGGGGAAACTTGTTCTCCCAGGCGTAATAGACTGCCATGTCCACTTTAGAGATCCAGGTAAAACCTTTAAGGAGGACTTTGCGACGGGTTCAGCTGCCGCGGCTGTAGGCGGGGTAACCACCGTTTTCGACATGCCCAACACTA
This sequence comes from Candidatus Hecatellales archaeon, assembly GCA_003662515.1. Classification (GTDB taxonomy): domain Archaea; phylum Thermoproteota; class Bathyarchaeia; order Hecatellales; family Hecatellaceae; genus B25. The sequence goes on from QMYF01000043.1 coordinate 3,662, forward strand.
ACCCTCCCACAACGAGTCTTCCAGCCTTAAAGGCGAAGATGGGAGCTGCCCGGGAGAAAAGCCTGGTGGACTACGCCTTTTGGGGAGGCCTCTCCGAGGACAATTTGGAGGAGGCTGAAAGGCTGGCTGAAGGCGGGGTTATAGGCTTTAAGGTTTCAGCATCCAGGCGGGAGCTCGAAGAGGAGGCAGGCGTCTTCACCGTTCCCAGGAGGACGGAAACCATTCTGGCGTTAATGGAGGCTGCTGGAAGACTACCTCTAGGCTTCCACTGCGAAGACTACGGCTTCAGAGTTTTCCTTAAAGGAAAGTTTGAGGGGAAGGGTTTGGATGCTTTACAGGTTTACCATAGGCTTATTCCCGGGGAGGCTGAGGCTTCTGCTGCTGGAAGGGTGCTGGCGGCTGCCAGCCTTACAGGACACCCCATCCATCTTGTCCATGTGAGCAGCAGGGCGACTCTCGGCGTGGTCCACTGGTGGAGAAGTTTAGGCGTTAAGGTTACGGTTGAAACTTGTCCCCACTACTTGCTGCTTACAAGGGAGCATGTGGAGAAGCTGGGTGGGGAGGCGAAAATCAATCCTCCCCTAAAGGGAAAAGAGGATTTAGAAGCTTTATGGGAAGCTTTAAACAGAGGGGAAGTGGACGTAGTGGCCTCAGACCATTCGCCGCATACGCCGGAGGAGAAGGCTGACTTCGCCCAGGCTCCTCCAGGCTTCTGCGGGGTGGAAACCTTGCTTCCCCTGCTTCTAACCCAAGCCTTGGAGGGTAGGCTTCCCTTGAGGAGGCTGGTGGAGGTTTTATGCTGGAAGCCGGCGGAGGCCTTCGGCCTCTGGAGGGTGAAGGGAAGCCTTCAACCCGGCTTCGACGCCGACCTCGTCGTCGTGGATACGGGTAGGGAGTGGACTATTCGGAGGGAGAAACTTCACAGTAAAAGCAAGGTTACGCCTTGGGATGGGTGGAAAGTTAAAGGTTTCCCTGTGCTGACCATGGTTAGGGGGGAAACGGTAGCCGAGAACGGTGAGCCTGTGGGGAAGCCTGGCTGGGGGAGAATGGTTAAGCCTTGGAGAAGCCGGTAAAGCCCTTACGCCTGGCAGTTTTCGACATGGACGGCGTTCTGGTGGATGTTGAAAGTAGCTGGATGTTTGTTCATGAAGCCTTCAAGGTGGACAATGAGGACAATTATAGAAGGTACTTTTCCGGGGAAATAGGCTACCAGGAGTTTCTCGACTCGGATATTAGGCTTTGGGGCAGGGTCCCCCTAGCCAAAATAGAGGAAATTCTAGCTAAGGTTCCCCTCATGCCTGGAGCCCGGGAAACCATTGAAACCCTGAAGGGGAAGGGCTTCCTAACGGCAATTATAAGCAGCGGGTTGGAGCCTTTAGCTTTAAGGCTTAAACGTCAACTTGGACTGGACTATGTTTACGCCAACAGGCTTATCGTTGACGGGGAAGGCTACCTAACAGGGAAAGGGGAATCCGTGGTGGAGCCTAAGAGGAAGCTTGAAGTTTTAGAGCGGCTGACAGAACAGCTTGGACTTAAGCCTTGCAACTGTGCTGTAGTGGGAGACAGCTTCTACGATGCTCCCATGCTGAAGGCTGCCGGGCTGGGAATAGCCTTCAACCCTAAGGATGAGGTTGTGGAAAGAGCGGCGGACGTGGTGGTTCGAGGGAAAAACCTTAAAGCAGTTTTGAAGCCCATTCTTGAGCGGGCGTAAACCCGATGATTGGCGATGGACGGGGCTGAAAGCCTCATCCATGTGGAGCCATTGCAGAGCTGAGGGGCGTAAACCGCCCGGTTTTCAGATGGAAACCCAGCCGAAGGTTCCGAAGGTTAAGGACATGTTTAGGGCTAGGATGCCAAGGTAGAAGCCTGTCAAGCCCACCCTTAAAATTTTGGCTTTATCTTTGAGGAATTTCTCGGCGAGGTTGTAGACTAGGCCGTCTCCATCCAGCGGGTAGATGGGAAGCATGTTGAAAATGGCTACGTTGAGAGACCAGAAGTGAAGCCAGTAAAGGGCGACATAAACGGTGAAGAAGGGGATATAGTGTGAGACCTTTGAAATCCCTATTACAGGCTGCTTGGGATTATAAGGGTTGGCTGCCACCTCCACATGGAAAACCTTAAAGCTTCCGTCGGGAAGCCTAACCTCCAATTCTACTATGCTTCCAACCCCAGCCTTCTTAATCTGCTGCCTGAAAGCGTCTAGGGTTGGCGTGGGAACCCCATTAACCGAC
>QMYF01000044.1 GCA_003662515.1 Candidatus Hecatellales archaeon
CTTACGTTGGAGAAGCTGGAAAAGCTTCTCTATTACCTGGCTGGCCTCAGAGTTTGGCGCCACCCTGCCTATAAGGTTTCGGTAGCCGAGCATCAGTCTGAGAAGCTTCTCAGCTTTTAACCATTCACCTTTGCTGGTGAACTCTAAAACCCTTGTGGCGTGGATTATGCTTTCGATGGCGGCGAAATCCCCCCTACAATAAGCCTTTAGTCTCCTTTTAACGGGGTAAACAGCCACTATTTCCCCTTTAAAGTAGGCTTTCTCCCTGTCTTCGCCTTCAAGGGAGGCTTCAACCTCCAGCCAGCCTTCAGCCCTTCTAAGCCTTGGAGCCCTAACCTTAAGGGCTGGAAGAAAGAAGTCTCCGGGAAGCTTTTCCTCAAGCTCGCCTTTAAAGGCTGTCTGGAAGAAGATTTCAGGACTCCAGGTCAGGTTGACTGTGCAGGCTGGGGAAGCCTTCAGATTCCGGTAGGTTTGAGTTTGAAGGTAGGGGGTTATTCTCAGTCTTCCATCTTCAAGAAGCCTTACCCCCATGGGTGCGGCGTGAGGTTTCCCTCCCGGAGTATAGGTTGCCAGCACGGTTTCCACAAGGCAGCCTGGCTGAAATCCAAGCCTCCGCAGGGTTTCCATGGAAACCAACCTTTCAACCTCAAACCTTTACTATTCCGGCAGCCCATTAGAGCCTTACGGGAAACCTTATGAACCTTGAAGAGTGGAGGCCCTGGTATAGGCGGATAGTCCGGCTTCTAGGGCTGGACGAGAAAGCAGATAGAGAAGCCACATTAAGGCTGGCAGAACTAGTCAAAGGGAAAACTGTCCCCCTCCAAGAGGTTTCAAGCAGAATAGCTGGCAGAAACGTGATGGTTTTTGGAGCTGGGCCTTCCCTTGAAAGAGACGTGGAAAGCTTTCTGTCGGCAGGTTTCCCCTTGAAACGTTTAACGTTTATAGCTGCGGACGGGGCGGCAAGCCTCCTCCTCAAAGAAGGCTTAACCCCCCACCTGATTGTTTCCGACCTTGACGGTAGGGTTGAAGATTTTTTGAAGGCTGAAGGGAGGGGCAGCCTTCTCGTGGTTCATGGGCATGGGGATAACATGGATGCTTTGGAAAGGTGGGTTCCAAGGTTTGGCAGGGTTTTAGCCACCACCCAGGTGGAGCCTGTTGAAGGCTTAGTGTATAACTTTGGAGGCTTCACCGACGGGGATAGAGCAGTCTTCCTTGCCGAGGCTTTTAAGGCTAGGAGGATAATTCTTGCCGGAATGGATTTGGGCGTGAAGGTTGGAAGGTTCTCCAAGCCGGGGCTTACAGGAACCGTGGAAGCCCCGCCGAGGAAGAGAATTAAACTTCAAATTGCTAAGGAGCTTATCTCTCTCGCTGCCCGGCGAATCCAAATCTTAAACTTCACCTCTCAGGGTGAAAACATTCCCGGGGTGGAAAAGGTTTCTCGGGAGAGGCTTAAACAGGTTTTAGAGGCTCAGCCTTAACGTCTAAAACTATCTGCCATCTCCCCGGGCCAACACTTCTAACAATCCTCCCGTAAACTGTTTGAAGCTTGAAGCCTTCAACCTGTTCTGGTATGAGTTTTAAAGCTTCCTTTAAGGCTTCTCTGGGCTTCCGTGCCTCGACAAAGTCGTAATAGTGTATCCAGCCTCCTCTAGCCTTCAAACATTTGGCAGCATAGGGGAGATAGTGTTGGGCGAGCTCCGGTAAGGGGAGTAAAACCCGGTTGGCAACCCTTTCAAGCTTCTCCTCCGCCAGTTTTGCAGCGTCTCCAAGCATAGGTTCAACTATTCCAACCACCCTGTTAAGCAGAATGTTCTCTTTCATGTAGCGGTAGGCTGCAGGGTTAAGGTCTATCGAGTAAACCTTTGAAGGCTTCCCATGTTTGGCAGCCATAATGCTGAAGCATCCTACACCCGCGAAAAAGTTAACCACCACTTCTCCCTGAGACACAAGCCTGGCAACCCTAAACCTTTCATGGTGAAGCCTAGGCGAAAAATAGGCTTCGGCAACGTTAACCTTGAAAAGGCATCCGTACTCCCGGTGCACGGTTTCCAGCCGTTTCTCCCCAGCTAGATGCTCCAGCCTTCTAAGCCTGAACTCCCCTGAAACAGGTGAAACCTGCTTGAAAACAGCCTTAACGTTCCTGTGAACCCTCATCACGATTTCCGCGATTTTTGCTTCTTCCTCCCTGCTCACCTGGGGAAGCCTGAGTATAGCTATGTCTCCTATCAGGTCTAATCCTAAGCTCACCTTTCTCCCTAAGGCTTCCTCAACCATTTTCCGCAGGCTTTTACCGGGCATGTCGGCTTCCCCAAGGCTGGAAACATTTATCTTTAAGCCTTCCTTTAAGGGCTTTCAGGTTTAAGGGAGGCCTAGGCGCAGTGTCAACAGGCGGGGAAGGCATAGTTTATAGGTGTATTCGCTGCGGTAAAACCTCCTCCTACGAGTCCATAATCGGCATGCCCGACTTTAAATGTCCCCACTGCGGCTACCGCATCCTCGAGAAGGTTAGGCCGCCGGTGGTGAAAAGGGTTAAAGCCCGGTGAACCCTTCAAAAGCTTTAAGCTGAGCCAAAGTTTTCCTCAAGTTCTCTAAGGCTTCACTGCTCCAAGGGTCGGAAGCCCAGCCGGTGAAGGTGGCTTTCAGCTTTCCAGCCTGCTCGGGAGACAGCAGAGAAGGGTCTGGGTGGACTATTACGGCTCTAAAGGAGGACTCCTTTAGAAGGTTGGACAGGTATTCCACCATGTTTTCTAGGAGCGTTTTCCCGTAGGGTTTCGCCACCTCAAACTGGGAGAGAGGGTAAACATCGGCTAGGCTGGCTGGGGTAACCCCGAAAACAGGATTATAAAAGCAAACGTAGACGTCTCCCTCCATTTCAAGCTCGCAGAGGATTTCCGAAACTTTACGGTAGCCCTCAGCCTGCGTGTAAGGTTTCGCCTCAGGCTCGGGGAGCAGCAGCAGAATCCTGTTTTGAAGGTTTCCCAGCAGCCTGAAAACTTTTTCCCGGTGTCTTTGAACTTCAGGCCGGCTGAGGCTTACTTCGTCGAAGATGAAGAGGCCCCTAGGCTTCCAACGTGGAGTAGTCTTCTCCAAGGTTTTCCAGTGTTTACCTAGGTTTTTTAGGGCTTGGAAGAGGGCTGGATGACTTCTAGCCCTAACCTCCAAATGTTCCCATAGTCTCCCCTCAACGATGCTCTGCTTTATCCGCTCCACCTCTGAAAGGCAGACATAGAGGTTGTGCTCCATAAGGAAGGCTTCCCTCTCCCTTCGGGGGAGCTCCATTAAATCTTCCAGCGTAGTCCGCCTGCAGGCTGGACAGTTGCAGGCGAGGTAGCGAAGCCTCTCCAGCCTAACGGTTCCATACTCGGTGATGTAGCGTCCATCCTTAGCGTAAAGCGCGTAGGCTGCTGAATCGAAGGTGTCGCAGCCTAAAGCCACAGCCAGAGAGAACATGAAGGGGTGTCCTGCCCCGAAAAGGTGGAAGGGTTTCCCTGCTGGAAGCCATTTTTTAGCTGCAAGAACCATTTCGGTTAGAAGGTCAAACTGGTAGGCCTCCATAATCCCTGTGGGGCTTCCCAGAGCGTAAGCGTCGAAGCCGAGTTTTCCCATCTCCCTTGCGGCTTCAGCCACCAGGTCGACATATTTTCCACCTTGGACAGGTCCAACCCAAAGAATGTTCCCCCGTTTATCCTTCAGAAAGTTTAGGGCTTCTTGCGCCCTTTTCAAGGTTTCCTTAACGGTCCATTCAGCCCGCCTCCTGGAGGCTTCCCAACCGGTGGGAACATCCAAGATAACCGCCATGTCGGGTTTAAGCTTCAGCTGGTAGTCAACTATTTCTAGAGGTGAAACCTCTACGTCTCCATACTGAAGAAGCTGGTAGGCTCCAGAATCGGTGAGAATGAAACCCTGAAAGTTTAACAGTTTGTGGACGCCCTGCTCTACGGCTTCTTCCCGGAAAAACCTCCAGAGAAGGTAGGCGTTAGTGGTCAGGCCTCTATAGCCTATCTGCCAGAGCCCTTCAGGGGGAAACTCCCGGGTCCTAGGGTTAACTACTGGAAGTAAGGCTGGGGTTTCCAGGCTTCCCCCCTTAAATTTTATCTTTCCAACACGCCCAGCCAGATCTTCAGCTTTAACCTCAAAAGACAATTCGCCCTTCAACCTTAAAGGCTGAAATGGGAAGCTTAAAAGATAGAAGAGAATTTTTCGAGGGAGGGGGTTTAAGGTTATCTCATCATGGCCTTCGTTATTTCTTCCCGTAGCTCCTCCTCGCTTTTGCCCTCAGTCTCTATTCCAAGCTCCTTAGCTATCCTTACAAGCTTATCCTTCTCGGTTTCCTCGGAGAGCTTGCCTTCCTTAAGGCGCTCCTTTAAAAGTTTAACTTCCATCTCCGCCTCGGCTTTACCCTTCTCGAATTCTCCAGTAGCTTTCCCGATGCTCCTAGCAAGTTCAGGCAGCTTCTTCGCGCCGAAAAGCACTATTACAATTACGGCTATCAGAATTATCCATTCCATTCCTTGGACGGTGGGAAGAAAGTTTGCAAGGTTTACCATGTTAAGGCCCCTCTTAACCTTTAAAGGCTAACCTATTTTAACCTTGTGGCGTGAGGAAATATACCAGCCTGCTAAATATAATGCCAGCATGGGGCCTGCCACCATAAACATGGTTACCCCGCTTCCATCCGGCGTGATAACCGCCCCGAAAACGCACATAACCACGAAGGCTAGGCTGAAGTGCTCCCTCCAGAAGCTCGGCTCCACTACCCCCAGCGAGGTTAAGAGAACCATGATTAAGGGGAGCTCGAAGGCTATGCCGAAAGCGAACATGAAGAGGAGGACGAAGGAGATGAAGCTGTCGATGGTTAGGAAGGTTGTCAGGTTTATGGCTATGGCGTAGCGGAAGAGGAAGTCTATGGTGAAGGGTAAAATTAGAATGTAGGCGAAGACTACTCCCGCGACGAAGAGGCAGGCTGCCGGAATGCTAAGCCTAGCTATAAGCTTTTTCTCGTGAGGGTAGAGTCCTGGAGAAACAAACTTCACGGTTTGGTAGACTATCATAGGCATTCCTAAGGTTACGCCTATGAAGATGGAGGAGTAGAAGAGGGCGATTAAGGCGTCCCAAGGCGTGGTGACGATGACCTGAACGTAGGAGGGTAGAAGGTCGTTTTGAAGCTTCTTAAGAAGCAGGGAAGCCACATTGTTGAAGGGGTCGGGGAAGGGATAGTAGATGGGGTAGCCGTTAAACGTGGTCTGCCTAATGGTTAGGGTGAAGCTTCCCGCCACAATGATGGCCACGGTTAAAATGGCCTTTACAGCCCTATCCCTAAACTCTTTAAGATGTTCCATCCAGCTCATGCGTGGGCCGAGGTCTTCAGATTCCTTTGGCATGGCTAGGCCTCAGCATGGTGAAGTTTACATGCTCCAATAAAAATTTAAGGTTTCAGAGGCTTTTAGGCGCTTCTAAACCTTCAACCTTCCGCTAAGATTTTCTCGGCGATGGCTTCAGCCATCTCGCTGGTGGTGTTGGAGCCTCCTAAATCGTAGGTTTTAACCTTCCCCTCCCTTAAAACCTCCAGCACGGCGTTTTCAATTTTCCCAGCTGCCTCTTTTTCGCCTAGGAAGTCAAGCATCATTTTGGCTGCGAGAATGGTGGCTATAGGGTTAACCTTGTTCATTCCGGCATATTTCGGAGCTGAGCCATGGACAGGCTCAAACATGCCGTATTTTTCGCCTATGTTGGCTCCAGCGGCGAAACCTAAACCGCCCACTAGGGCTGCAGCCTCATCGGAGAGGATGTCTCCAAACATGTTTGTGGTGACAATGACGTCGAAGGTTTGAGGTCTCCGCACAAGCTGCATGGCGCCAGCGTCTACACGAAGCTCTTC
>QMYF01000045.1 GCA_003662515.1 Candidatus Hecatellales archaeon
CCTGCCGAAAATCTTCTCAAGCCTCGTCAAAACGGTTGAAGCCTCCTTTCCTACTTCTTTGCGGGAACTATTTTTGTTCCAACTTTTCCTCCAAGGCTGGCTTTTAACAGGTTTTCCCTGTTTCTCCCGTCGATGAAGTAGGCTGTTATCCCTGCTCTTTCAATAATTTTTATGGCTAGGGGGTCAAGCTGGTAGCCTCCAGCCCAAACCTTCCCCTTCAAAGCCATTTGGAGAAGCCTGTCGGTGGCTACCTCCTCAAACCTTTCAGCCTTAGGGTTAACCTTCGGGTCTTCACTGTAGATTCCATCTACATCTGTAGCAATAATGTAGAAGTCTGCGTTTACCGCTTCAGCCGCAAGGGCGCCTACGGCGGCTGTCGAATGGCCTGGCGTTAAACCTCCCATAACCACGATGAGGCCATGGCTGAAGTAGGCTCTTAACTCTTCCAGGCTGGTGGGAACCGCTGGGAAAGCTTTTCTTCCAAGAGCCGCTATCAGAAGTCTGGCGTTAAGCCTCGAAACCATGATGCCTGCTTCGTCGCATAGGGCTTCGCTTCCCCCAAGCTTTCTTAAGGCCTCAATATATCGGCGGGAGGTTTCCCCGCCTCCGGAAACAATTACCAGCCGGTATCCCTCCTCATGGAGAAGCGCTAAAGTTTCAGCGTAGGCTTTAAGTTTGCCGGGGTTAAGCTTGGAGGGGAAAAGGAAGCCTCCCAGCTTGACTACTAGGCTTACCAATGTTTAAGCCTCCACCCACATATATTAATCCCCTCTAAATTATTAATGATAAATTTCAGCTTCAACAGAAGCAAAGGCTGACGGCGCCTTGAGTCAGGCTAGAAGCCGCTCGGTGGAGCTTTTCCGCATGAGAAGGTTACTGGAGGAACTGGCCTCTAAGAGGGGACGCCACACCGAGCTTATTTCGCTTTACATTCCGCCGGGAAGGCAGCTTAGCGAGGTGATAGGCACCCTACGGCAGGAACACTCTACGGCTTCAAACATAAAGTCTAGAACTACGAGGCATAACGTTCAGGATGCTATTGAGAGGGTTATTCAGAGGCTTAAGGTTATAGGTAAAACTCCTCCTACAGGACTGGTGATCTTTTGCGGGGCTATTCCTCAGGATGGGCCTGGAACCGAGAAAATGGAGACCTACGTGATTGTTCCCCCTGAACCTGTGAACATTTACTTTTACCGTTGTGATTCCCGCTTCCACGTCGAGCCCCTATTCGACTTGGTGAGGGAGAAGGAAACCTACGGGATAATGGTGATTGACGGGAGCGGAGCCACCTACGCCACCCTGAAAGGTAAAAGGCTTGAAATCGTGAAGTCGATTACCTCGGGGGTTTCTGGGAAACATAGGGCGGGAGGCCAGTCAGCCAGAAGATTTGAAAGGCTCAGGGAGGTAGAAATAAACGAGTTCTTCAAGAGAGCCGGGAAATACGCCAACCAGATTTTCCTGGAGATCCCGGACTTGAAAGGGATAATTATTGGCGGCCCTGGCCCAACTAAGGAGGAATTCTTAGACGGCGACTACCTGCATTACGAGCTTAAAAAGAAGGTTTTAGGTGTGGTGGACACCTCCTACACGGAGGAGCAGGGGGTTAAAGAGGTTGTGGCTAGGGCTCAGGAAATCCTTCAAAACGTGCGCTATGTTCAGGAGAGAAGGCTGGTTCAAGAGTTTTTGAGGGAAGTGGGCAGAGATGAAGGTTTGGCTGCCTACGGCATCGACGAGGTGAGAAGATTGATTAAAGCGGGGGTAGTGAAAACTCTTCTCATCTCGGAAGGGCTAAACCTCCTAGAGGTAGCCGTTAAATGTCCTAACTGCGGCCATAAGGAAAGCCATCTGGTTAAGCCTGCAGACCTCATAAGGTTTAAGGAGGAAATTGCAGGTAAACCCTGTCCTAAATGCGGTTTCCAAAACCTTCAAACCGAGGAGAAGGAGCTTATCGACGTTTTAACCGAGGAGGCTGAGAAGGCTGGCGTCCAGGTTGAGATGATTTCCCCCGCCCATGAGGAGGGGGAAATGCTGTTGAAATCTTTTGGAGGCGTAGCAGCCCTGCTCAAATATAGAATTTAAGAGTTTCCCCTGTTAGGGAAATCTTTTTATTTGGGCTTTTCGGCTTCTTTACGTTTGGGTTCAGCGTGGTGGATGCTGTGAGGGATTACGTTCTCCCCGGAAAAGTTTTTCTCTAGGCGGAGGGAGCTCCAGCCAGGCATCCATCACGTTTTACCCTTCCCCCTTCCAAAGGCTATCTGCTTGGTGGTGTAAATGGCAGAGGGAAAGGCTAAAGACCAGATTTTCGCCGTAATCGTGGAGAATAAGCCTGGAGTGCTCTTCAGGGTAACCAACATGATTAGGAGGAGAGGCTTTAACATTGAAAGCATCTCGGTGGGCACCCTTGTAGACCCAAACTATTCAAGGATGACCATAGTCGTCAGAGGGGAGGAGCCTGAGGTAAGCCAGGTCATGAAAAACCTGTATAAGCTTGTTGAAACCGTTAGGGTGGCGAAGATTCCCAGCGACAATTCCGTGGTGAGGGAGCTAGCCCTCATAAAGGTTGAGGCTACCAGTCAAACCGTGAGGTCCGACATTTTAAACTACGCGAACATTTTCAGGGCGAAGGTTGTAGACGTGGTGGGCGACAGTTTAACCATTGAGATTACAGGGGAGCCGAGGAAAATCGACGCTTTCATCGACGTGATTAAGCCTTTCGGGATTAAGGAGATTGCCCGCACGGGGATTGCCGCCCTAGTTAGGGGAAGCCAAACCATCCATGACGAGGAGGTTTTAAGATGAGCGGTGTGAAGGTTTACCGGGATGAAGACGTTAAAACCGAATATTTGAAGGAGAAAACCATAGCCGTCATAGGGTTTGGAAGCCAGGGTAAAGCTCAAGCATTATGCCTCAGGGATTCAGGGTTAAAGGTGATTGTGGGGGTTAGACCTGGCGGAGCCTCCTGGAGGGAAGCTTCAAGGGAAGGCTTAAAGGTGCTGCCCATAGCCGAGGCGGCAAAGGAGGCCGACATTATCCACATGCTTATCCCGGACATGGTTCAGGCTGAAGTCTACCAGCGGGATATTGCTCCAAACCTTGCTGAAGGGAAAGCCCTATGCTTCTCTCACGGCTTCAACATTCACTTCAAGCTTATTGTGCCTCCTCCCAGCGTAGACGTTTTCATGGTGGCACCTAAAGCTCCGGGGCCAAGGCTTAGGGAGCTCTACCTGGAAGGCTTCGGTGTTCCAGCGCTCATAGCAGTTCACCAGAACCCTTCAGGGAAAGCCTGGAATCTCGCCCTTGAAATGGCTAAGGCTTTAGGCTGCACGAGGGCAGGCGTGCTGGAAACCACCTTTAAAGACGAGACGGAGAGCGACCTCATCGGCGAGCAAACCGTCCTGGTGGGCGGGTTAATGGAGCTGATAAAGAAGGGTTTCGAAGTTCTGGTGGAGGAGGGCTATCCGCCGGAGCTAGCCTACTTCGAAGCCTGCAATGAGGCTAAGCTCATCATGGACCTGATCTATCAGGCAGGCTTAACGGGCATGCTTAAAGCTGTTTCCGAAACCGCGAGGTATGGAGGCTTAGCTATAGGGCCTCAAATAATCGACGACCATGTTAAGGAGAACATGCGTAGGGCCGCCCGCAACGTTAAGGAGGGCAGGTTCACCGAGCAGTGGCTTCAAGAGTATAAGGCTGGAAGACGAAACCTGAACCGCATGCTTCAGGAAATTGAGAGCCATCAGCTTGAAAAGGTTGGAAAGTTTATTCGGAAGCTTTCAGGCTTGGAAAGGTGACCCGGGGTTTGCCTCCCCAAACGATGGCTGAGAAAATTCTGGCGAGGGCTGCAGGGCTCCCCTACGTGGAGCCGGGAGACTTTGTGGAGGCGGAAGTAGACAGGGTGATGGTTAACGACCTCACCGGACCCTTAACCGTTGAAGCCTTAAGGAAGCTTAGCCGGCCTAGGGTCGCCCACCCTGAAAGGCTAATAATAGTTTTAGACCATCAAACCCCAGCCGACAGCGTTCACTCGGCGAGGCTCCACAAAATCCTCCGCGAGTTCGCCTCAGAGTTCCACGTGGAAAACTTCTACGATGTTGGCTGGGGAGTCTGCCATCAGGTTCTCCCTGAGGAGGGGCATGTCGCCCCTGGAATGCTGGTGGTGGGCGCCGACTCCCACACCTGCACTTACGGAGCCTTCGGAGCCTTCGCCACAGGGGTAGGCTCCACCGATGCTGCAGCAGCCCTAGCGTTGGGAAAACTCTGGTTTAAGGTTCCTGAAAGCATGAAGATTGAGGTTAAGGGGGTTCCCAGGCTTCCCCTAACAGGGAAAGACGTCATCCTACACATCATCGGCAAAGTCGGAGAAGACGGAGCCAACTACAGAAGCGTAGAATTCACGGGGGAGGCCATCTCGGCGTTGAGCATGGACAGCAGGATGACAATTTCAAACATGGCTGTGGAGATGGGCGCCAAAGCAGGCCTCATGGAGGTAGACGAGAAAACCTTAGAGTTTCTGAGGCAGGTGGGCGTTGGAGGGGCTAAACCTGTAAAAAGCGATCCTGAAGCCTCCTACGTGGAGACTTTGGAGGTGGATGTTGGAGGGCTGGAACCTCAGGTGGCTGCTCCACCAAGCCCAGCCAACGTTAAGCCTGTAAGCGAGCTTTCAAGCGTGGAGGTGGACCAAGCCTTCCTGGGCTCCTGCACCAACGGGAGGCTTGAAGACCTGCGGATAGCCGCCCGCATCCTGAAGGGGCGAAAAGTGGCTTCAAGGGTTAGGTTTATCGTGATTCCGGCGAGCAGGAGAATCTATGAGCAAGCCCTAGAGGAAGGGTTAATTCAGACGCTTGTTAAGGCTGGCGCTGTGGTTGGGCCTCCCACCTGCGGCCCCTGCCTTGGAGGCCACCTCGGAGTTCTCGCCGAAGACGAAGTTTGCATCAGCACCACCAACCGCAACTTCACCGGGAGAATGGGGAGCCCGAAGGCAGAAATCTATTTAGCTTCAGCCGCCACCGTGGCGGCTTCAGCCCTCACAGGACGTATAACCGACCCGAGGGAGGTAATGGCTGAATGATTTTGGAGGGGAAAGCCCTAAAATATGGGGATAACATTAACACGGACCTGATTATTCCCGGGAAATACCTGATTTTAACCAGTCCAGCCGAGCTGGCAGCCCACGCCATGGAGGGTGGCGGCCCAGAGTTCCCCCGCAAAATTAGGGAGCATGGAATTCTGGTGGCTGGCAGAAACTTCGGCTGCGGCTCGAGCAGGGAGCATGCCCCCCTCGCCCTGAAACATGCGGGGACACGCTGCATTCTAGCCGAATCTTTCGCCCGCATCTTCTTCAGGAACTCCGTAAACCTTGGGCTTCCAGTCCTAGAATGCCCAGGCATTTCAAGGCAGGTTTCCACGGGAGACCTCTTAAAGGTGAACCTGGCTGAAGGCTACGTGGAAAACTCGACTAGGGGTGTAAGGCTTAAGGCTAAAGCCTTCCCAGACTTCCTCCTCAAAATCCTAGAGAGGGGAGGCCTAATGGCTTATGTTGAGGCTAGGCTGGGTGAGGAAGAATGAAAACCTACAAGATAGTGTTGATTCGGGGAGACGGCATCGGGCCTGAGCAAGCCGAGGCAACACTTCCCTGCCTGGAGGCTGTTAAAGAGGCTTTAGGCGTAAACTTCGAGCTTGTGGAGGCTGAGGCTGGAGATGAGTGTATGGC
>QMYF01000046.1 GCA_003662515.1 Candidatus Hecatellales archaeon
CCTTCTGGCAACGTATTCCCAAATGCGGCCTTTAAGGTCGCGGTAAGAGCAAACTCTTGTCGGGTAAATGGGTGGGTGGGCGCCATCGTTTTTGCGGCCATCCCTAGGATTAAAGCTTTCAAGTCTAACATGTTCAGCCAGGAAAGAGGTGGAAAGCATGTTCAAAATTTGCTGGTGGTCGACTTTCACCCACTGGTTTGTCTGGGTTCTGGGATAGCTTATGTAGCCTTCAGCGTAAAGCTGTTCAGCCTCACCCATAATTTTAACGGCGCTTACGCCGAGAATTTTGGTTAGATCTTGAAGCATGCTGTCGGTTTCTGTTGGTAAGGGTTTCCGTTCGGCTTCCCTTTGAAGGGTGAAGGCTTCCACGGTGGCTGTAAGCCTTCCCGCAGCCTGCCTGTAGAGGCTTTCCGCCTTCACCCTATCCTTTATGGGGCTACTTGAAACCTTCACCTTAACTCCTTGAACGTTTAAGATGGCTTCCAGCGTGTAGTAGGTTTCAGGCTTAAACTCTCTGATCTGTTTTTCACGCTCTAGGATGAACCAGAGGGTTGGGGTTTGACAGCTTCCCCAGCTTATAAGCCTAACGTTTCTGTCAGCCTCCCTGGCTGAGAGGGTTAGAAGCCTCGTGTAGATGGCTCCGGTTATCAGGTCGAACTTATGGCGGAAATAGGCTTTCCAAACCCACCCCCAGTTAAGGTCTGGCTCAAGGGTTTCCCATGCCCTGCGAAGCTCGCTTGGAGTGGTCGAATTGAAGCGCATTCTGAAGAATTTCACGCTTCCGAGAGTCTCCCGGGCAGCTAGGAGAACCTCGTAGGCGATGAACTCTCCTTCATGGTCGTTGTCGGTGGCTAAAACCAGCATGGGGTTGCTTGAGCTTCTTAAGGTTTCAACGAGCATCCTATAGGTTTTAGGGTCTCTAACAGTCCATTTTACCGGAGCTTCGAAGAGCTGTTGAGGGTTAACCTCCCTCCACCTGTTATATTCCTGGGGGAAATCCAGCTCGAGAAGGTGGCCGCTTAAGGCCAGCACGGTGATAGGGGCCTTTATGGCTCTCCTTATGGCTCTTGCCACGCTTCCCTTCTCAGCCACAACAATCAAGGCTTCTAACCAAAAGAGGAATCCTGTAAGCCTTTAACCTTTCACCAAGAAAAGTATTCTCCTTCAAGGCTGGTTAGGGCCTTCAGCCAAAGCTCCCTGAAGCCAAAATATTTGCCAGCATTCTTCAACGCGTATTTTCTGGCTTTTTGGAGGAGGAGGCTGACCGGCTTTAAGGCTTGAGCGAGCTGGCGGAAGGTTTTCGCTTGGAGAAGCCTTCCGGTTTCCAGGGAAGCTAGGGCGAGAATTCCTGTAAGGAGAATTTTTCCTTCAAGGTCTTCCTTTAGGAAGTAGCCTGGGAAGGGGTCGAGCTCGCCGGTTAAAAGATTTAGGCCAAGTTTTTCCTCTAAGAGTTTAAGCTTCTCCCTCTGGTAGAGGAAGCGGTAGACATCCTGTTCAAATTCTCCCCAGAAGCCTCTCTGTTTGGGCGGGGGGTCATGGAGGATTTTCCATTGGTTGTCGAGGGGGAACTCGAAGCCGTAGGCTTTCGCGCAGAGGAGGTAGTCTATGTCTTCTCCCCGGGTTATCCAGGGGTCGAAGCATACCTCTCTTATGAGGCTTCTGTGGATGGCCATGCAGCCTCCGAAGGCGAAGCTTGTCGGGTTTAAACGCCTCCTCGAATCTATGATTTTGAAGGCCTCGTTCATGAGGGAAGCCTTATCCCAGACGAGGCTCCAAGGTGCAGGGGAAACTTTAAGCCTGTAATTTCCATCCCGGTAAACATAGTAGCCAGCCACCCCGCCTATGGGTTTACCTCTCCACCTCCTGCCGAGAAACTGCAAACCCTTATGGAGGAAGTCTTCTTCGGTTACAATTTCATCGTCGTCCACAAGTATTGCCGCGTCTAACCCTGCCAAATAGGGGAGCAGAATGCAGAGGTTTCTAACGTTTCCATAGCCTTTCAAGCTGATGCTCCGGGAAAACCTGCCTAAACCTTTCCGTTGAAGAAATCTTTTCAGCTTTTTCAGGCTGGAAGGATAGAAGCCTTTAACGTTGAGTTCTCCCTTGAAGGGCTCAAGCAGTTTTCCAACCTTCTTTTCCACCTGGCTGGCTATGCCAGGCCAGCTGGGAACAGCTAAAACGTAAACTTCGAATTCTCCTTTAAGGCTGGTTAGGCTTTTAAGGCAGCGGGTTAGGGTTTCCTGTCCACCTTGAAGGAGGGTGGGGTGGTCGTAGACAGTCTCTCCAGGCCTAAGCCTCCCAACCCTATCGGTCCAATAGGTTGGAATGCAGATGGCAGCCTTCAATTTTCAAACGAGAAGTAAAATAGGGGTTCTTTGACTTTAAAGATTTGGGTTTCAGTTTTGAAGGTTCTCTTCGTGTGTAAGGAGCTTCCCCACGCTAGGGTTGTGGGAGGCCCCATCATCGTATACAACCGGGTGAAGCATCTTTCAAGCCGCCATGAAGTTCACCTTCTATCCTTCTACCATCCTGGGATGGAGAAGTATGCTGACTCGTTGAAGCCCTTCTGCCGCAGGCTTGAGCTTGTAGAAATCCCTAAGGAAAGAAGTCTGCCGAGGAAAATCTACGATTACTTTTTCGCGGATAGGCCGGTTTACATGCTTAAGCTTTACTCGCCTGAGCTTGAAGCTAGGCTTGAGCAAATGGCTTCCCAAGAAGCATATGATTGTATTATTGCTGAATACTCGTTTATGGGCCAGTATCTGCACGCGTTAAAAGACAGGCTTCCAAGGGAAACCGTGAAGGTTATCTCCGTCCACGAATGCTATACGGATGCCAGGCTTAAAGTTTTCAAGGTTAAGGGTTTCAGCTGGGAAGGCTTGAAAGCCTACCTCCATTACAGGCAGCTTCGGAAATACGAGTTTGAAATGTACCGTTCAGCCGATAAGATTTTAACGTTAACCAGGGAAGACCGACAGGTTCTTTTAAGCTATGCCCCAGACTTGAGAGTTAACGTTATACCGCATGGAGTAGACGTTGAACATTTCCATCCTAAACATTGGAAACCCGAGGGCAACGTGATATGTTATCTGGGAAACTTCGGCCATGAACCCAACGTAGACGCTGTCCTTTATTTTTACCGGGAAATCTACCCTTTGATTAAGCGGGAAATCCCCGACGTGAAATTTTACGTGGTCGGTAAGGACCCTCCACCTGAAATTAAATCTCTAGAAGCTGCTGATGGAAGCGTGAAGGTTACAGGCTACGTGGAGGATGTAAGGTCTTACCTTTGCGCCAGCAGGGTTATGGTGGTTCCTGTCCGTCTTGGAGGAGGCTTCCGTGGGAAAACCTTGGAAGCCTTAGCCTGCGGTATACCTTTAGTTTCAACGAGGCTTGGAGTTGAAGGTTTGGAGGGTAGGGAAGACGTGGACTATCTGGTGGCTGACAACCCTAAGGATTTCGCTGAGAAGACCATAGCTGTCCTTAAGGATGAAAAGCTGGCTTTAAGGCTTTCAGCCAACGGCAGGAAGCTTGCTGAAGCATATTCTTGGCAGAGAGGTGTTGAGAAGCTGGAAAAACTCCTGTTAAAACTTGTGGGGGAAAAGGGGAAATAAAGCAGGAAAACGTCCACCACCCTCTATAACATATTTTTACGCGTTTTTACGTGGAGAAAAATAGAAACCTATATTAGCATGTTCATAACCATACATATCTCTTTGGTGTCTGTCTTGTCTGAGCCAACTAGAAGAGACGCGTTAAAAGTGGCTATTTCAGCTAAAAGCTGCTCTACCCAGGATAGGACGCCTGAAGCCCTCATCGCCCTCCTACCAGTCACTATCAACGCCTTTTTACCGTAACAGCAGACCACATCGCCGAGACACTGCAGAGAATCAACGCCGAAGGTTATCTTGGTTGGCAGGTGAAAATTAAAACTCTCCAAGCCAAACCACCATACTAAACCATGAAGCCTCTAAAAATTTAAGCCTGCCGATGAGGCTTGAAAACAAGTAATTTTTGTGGGGGATGGTGCCCAGGGCAGGACTTGAACCTGCGACAACCCGGTCTTCAGCCGGGCGCTCTCCCACGCTGAGCTACCTGGGCTCCAGAATTCTAGTTGAAGAGGGGTTCAATTTTTATTTTTTGCCTGGCTTCTCCCTTTTTTGAGGGGGTTTGAAGCGGGTTTCGCTGGATGGTCGAAGGCTCGCCATTCTGGATTGGCCGGACGTTTCAAAGCTTTGCCTTAAGCTTTGGTTGAAGGCTTCAGGGAGGTTTAACCCCGATTTGGTGGTTGCGGTTTTGAAGGGGGGATTTCCTGTAGGCTTATGGCTTGCCTCCCTCTATGGGAAGCCTTTAGCCTTCCTTCAAATCAAACATTATAGGTGGTGGCATAGGCGGAGTAAACCTGTTCTGCTTCGGGGGTTAAGCTTTCAAGTTGAAGGTTTAAGGGTGCTTCTAGTAGACGACGTGGTGGATAGCGGGGAAACCTTGAAGCTTGCCTTTAGCCATCTGAAGCTTAGAAAGGTTAAGGCTTTGAAGGCCGCCGTTCTCCACGTTAAACCTTGGCGCAGATTTCAACCTGACTACTATGTGAAGGAAACAGCTGACTGGATTGTTTACCCTTGGGAGAAGCAGGAGCTCCTCCTCGAGCTTTTAAGGGAAGGGAAAGCCAGCGGAAAATTTTTAGAAAAACTTGGATTGGAGATTTCTCGTTCAGCCTCTCCGAGGCTTGTGTAGTTTTTTCCCTTGGATTTCAAGGGCGGCCTCCCTTAAAGCTTCGGAGAGGGTTGGATGCGCGTGAATGGTGGAGGCTAAATCTTCAACTCTACAGCCCATTTTTAGGGCTAGGGTTGCCTCTGCTATAAGTTCTGAGGCCTCTGCCCCAAAGATATGTATTCCGAGTAGGCGTCCTGTTTGGAGGTCGGCCACCACCTTTACAAGGCCTTGGGTTTCACCGCGAGTTAAGGCACGCCCGTTGAAGAGGTAGGGAAACCTCCCCACAGCAACCTTGAAACCTTCCCCTTTAGCCTGTTCTTCGGTTAAGCCTACCGCCGCAACCTCAGGCATGGTGAAAATGCAGCGGGGCACAACCCTCCTTTCCGCTTTAACCCGTCTTCCCAAAGCGTTCTCAGCGGCGGTTTCTCCCTCCAAGAGCGCTGTGTGAGCATAAAGGCCTCCAGTCACATCCCCCACAGCGAAAATTTCCGGAACCCTTGTCTGTTGGTAAGCGTCCACCTGAACCTTCCCACCCACGACTTCCACTCCAACCTTTTCTAAGCCTAAACCTTCCACGTTGGCTTTCCTTCCGAAGGCGAGAAGCACCTTTTCAGCCTCCACAGCCCGCCCATCCTCAAAAACAGCCTTAACCTTCCCGTTCTTGTTTGCGAGAGAGGCGAGCTTGGCTCCTGTCAGGATTTTGAGGCCTCTTTGGGCTAGGGAAAATTCCAGTAGGGAGGCGATTTCAGAGTCTTCGCCTGGGAGAAGCTGGCTGAACATTTCGGCCACCGTAACCTCGCAGCCCAGCTCGGCGTAAATGAAGGCTAACTCTAAGCCTGACGGTTCTCCTCCAACCAGTAGCAGACTTCGAGGCAGGTCTTCCAGCTCTAAAGCCTCATCGGTGGTGAGTAAACCTGAAACCGAGGGGAAGAGCTTCTCTTTGTCGGGGCAGCGTGAGCCTGAAGCCAGAATTATTTTTGACGCCTCTAGGGTGAAG
>QMYF01000047.1 GCA_003662515.1 Candidatus Hecatellales archaeon
ATTTTACCCGTTGAGGGCGGCGGAAAACCTTGTCTTCGAAAGACACACAGGCAAGCCTCGGATACCTATCATGCAAGTAGGAGAGAACCTTGACGAGGTCCCATGTGGAAAGATTCCTGTAGGAGTAAGCCTTCCTGAAAAGCTCTAAAACCTGGCTGTAACGCCACCGGTTTTTCTCGGTGAGTAAGCCTGCAAGCTGGTGGCAGAGGACATCGTAAGGCTTCTCAGGAATCTTCACAGGCTCCAGCTCTTCGGTTAAAGCTCTCCTAGCAATAGCCATAGCCTCCAAAGTGTCATCCGAATCAAGCGTTATCACCACTCCTTTGGAAACTCTACCTATCCTGTGGCCGCTTCTCCCAACCCTCTGAATAAGCCTGGTAACCTGCCTAGGCGAATTATACTGGATTACTAGGTCTACACGGCCTACATCGATGCCAAGCTCAAGAGAGCTGGTGCAAACAAGCCCTTTAAGGGCTCCAGACTTCAACCCTTGCTCAGCCATGAGGCGGGAAGGCTTAGCCAGGCTTCCATGGTGAATGCTTACAGGGAAATCTATGTCCCAAACCTTGAAGCGGCTTGCCAGAACCTCCGCTATAGCCCTCGTATTCGTGAAAAGCAAAACCGAGCCATGCCTTTCTATAAGCTCCCTGATAACCCTAAGCCTTGCAGCCACTTCGGGGTGCGTGTAAAGCCTGACGGCAACCTCCTCGTCTTCAGGCTTAGGCTTAACGTAGAGAACCTGAAGGCTCATGTCTTTGGCCACGGGAACCTTCACTATCCGGCAGGTTCTCCCCTCGCCGACGAGGAAGCTAGCCACCTTCTCCGGGGAGCCTATGGTGGCTGAGAGGCCTATCCGCTGGAATTCTCTTCCCGTCAGTCTTCTAAGTCTTTCTAGGGCTAGGGTTAGTTGGGCTCCTCGCTTGTCGCAGGCTAGCTCGTGAACCTCATCCACAATAACCCAGCGTATCGCGCTCAAATGTTTACGCATAACCTTTCCCGGAAGGATGGCCTGCAGGGTTTCAGGCGTGGTGATAAGCATGTCCGGGGGACTTCTAGCCTGCTTGCTCCGCTCGCTTACCTCCGTGTCTCCATGGCGGACAGCCACCCGGACGTCAAGCCTGTTACACCACCATTCCAGCCTCTCCATAAGGTCTCTGTTTAAAGCCCTCAGGGGAGTAATATACAGGATTTTTATGCCGGGAGGCTTCTCGGCCATCAACATGAAATTGTTCAGAACTGGAAGGACAGCCGCCTCGGTTTTACCGGTCCCCGTAGGCGCAATCAGAAGAACATTTTCACCGTTAAGGATGAGGGGGATCGCTTCTCTTTGAGGCTGGGTTGGACTATGGAAGCCTCTCTCCCTAAGAGCCTCCTGAATAGGTTTAATCAGCAGAGAGAACACGTCTTCTCCGCTGGGCGTCTCCACCGGCCTCCCAAGAAAAAACCATAAAACCTCATTAATAACCATATTTCTAACAAGGTTTCGGAGGAATGACGGGGGAAGCCAAAAAGTTTCTTGAAAGACTTTTTAACGCTGTCCTCACAGTTTTAATATTGTTTTACGTGGTTTGGCTGGCTTTAGCCTACAGCGGGGTAGGCTACTATGTTCCCTCGGAAAGCATGAAGCCTGTCCTTATGCCCGGAGACCTTATCGTGATAAAGCCGGTAACGGTCAGCCAGCTTGTCCAGCAATTTGAAGCCGGGGAGGAGAAGCCCATCATAGTTTTCAATAACCCTTACAGTGATAAGCCGTGGGTCCACCGGATTTACAGGGTGGTTTACGATGAGGAGGGCAACGTAGCAGGCTTCCAAACCAAGGGGGATAACAACCAGCAGCCTGACAGCTACCTAGTAAAGCCTGAGGACGTTCGGGGAGAAGTCGTTTTCCGCATACCTTTACTCGGCTATCCTATCATGTTTGTGAAGTCTGAAGAGGGGAAAATTTTTGTGGGCTTGCTTTTGGTAATCTTAATTCTGAGCAACCTAGGTTTTTGGGCTGCCTCGAAGGGTAAGAGTAAGGTTTAACTGTTGGAAGTTCAGGTTTTTATATGCTCAGGTGGGAAAGATATTTTGTGCAGTGTTGTCGGGTGGCAAGGGGATGTGAAAGCCGTTGCTTAAACCTAAACTTGTCATAAACATTGAAAACGTGGTGGCATCAGCCGTTCTCAACCATAACGTTGACCTTGAAGCCATAACTAAACTTTTCCCCCAGGCAGAATACCGTCCTGAACAGTTTCCAGGCCTAGTCTTCAGGCTTAAAAAGCCTAAAACGGCCACCCTCATCTTCAGCTCAGGGAAAATGGTTTGCACAGGCGCAAAGTCGGAGAATCTAGCCGTGAAGGCTGTGGAGAAAGTTGTTAAAGAACTTAAAAACCATGGGATAGTTATTGTTGGGAAGCCCAGGATCCAGATTCAGAATATCGTGGCTTCAGCCAGCCTTGGAGGAAAAATCGACTTGGAAAAGGCAACCTATAAGCTTAGCAAAACCATGTATGAGCCGGAGCAGTTTCCAGGATTAATCTACAGGATGGATGATCCTAAAGTGGTTATTCTGCTCTTCTCCAGCGGGAAGCTTGTCTGCACGGGGGCTAAACGGGAGAAAGAGGTTTACGAGGCTGTAAAGAAGCTTCACGCCAAACTAGAGAAGGAAGGAATCATTCACTACGAAGATTAAAACTTATATTTTTCTGTAGGGCTTAATTTTGGGGTGCAGCCCTCAGCTGAAAGCATAGAGAGGGAAGGTTGTATGGGTGATAGCTTTATTTAACGGCAAGGAAGAAGCTCGAAGCTTCAGCGTGTTTGACACCACCCTAAGAGATGGAGAGCAAACTCCTGGAGTTTCTCTAACCCCTGAGAAAAAGCTGAGGATAGCCAAGGCCCTAGACGATATTAGAGTTAACATTATTGAGGGGGGTTTCGCCAGGGTTTCCGAGGGAGACTTCGAAGCTTTAAGGCTGATGGCTAAGGAAGGCTTTAAGGCTAAAGTTTACAGTATGGCTAGGGCGGTGAAGGAGGACATCGACCTGGCTTTAAAGGCGGAGGTAGACGGCATCCACCTAGTAGTTCCAACATCGCCTATCCACTTGAAATATAAGATTAAGAAGAAGCCTGAGGAAATTCTTGAAGTGTCAAGGGAGTGCGTTGAGTATGCTAAAGATCACGGGCTTCTCGTTGAGCTTTCCGCGGAGGATGCCTCTAGAGCCGACGTTGAGTTCTTGAAGAGGTTTTTCAGGGAGGGTTTGGAGGCGGGAGCTGACAGCCTCTGCGTCTGCGACACCGTTGGAATCCTTATGCCTGAAAGGTCTTACAGGCTTTTCCAGGAAATCTGCGGGGAGTTTAAAGGCGTGCCTGTAAGCGCCCACTGCCACAACGACTTCGGCATGGCTACGGCTAACAGCCTGCAAGCTTTAAGGGCTGGAGCTTCAAGGGTTCACGTAACCGTTAACGGGCTGGGCGAGAGGGCTGGAAATGCCCCCCTCGAGGAGGTGGTGGTAGGCGCCTACTGTCTTCTCGGGCTTAAATCCACCGTTAAAATGTCCAAGATTTACGAGGTTTCAAGGCTGGTTTCCAGGCTTACGGGGGTTCCTGTTCAGCCGAATAAGGC
Organism: Candidatus Hecatellales archaeon; assembly: GCA_003662515.1. Lineage (GTDB taxonomy): Archaea > Thermoproteota > Bathyarchaeia > Hecatellales > Hecatellaceae > B25. The sequence goes on from QMYF01000047.1 coordinate 3,605, forward strand.
TATTGTTGGGGAGAATGCTTTCACCCATGAGTCGGGAATTCACGTGCACGGCGTTTTACGCTGCCCCTCCACCTATGAGCCTTTAACCCCAAACCTGGTAGGCGTGAGAAGGCGTATAATGGTTGGAAAACATGCGGGTTTAGCAGGGTTGAAGGCAACCCTTCGAAACTTAGGCTTAAAACCCAGCGAAGAACAGTTGAAGGAAATTTTCAACCGGGTAAAACAGCTGGGAGACAAAGGCAAACCTGTGACCGATGCGGACCTTCAGGCTATAGCTGAAGCTGTCATGGGGCTTCCAGCCATAAGGCCTGTTAAACTTAAAGAGTTAACCGTGATGACAGGGAACAGCATAACGCCCACAGCCACGGTTAGGCTGGAGGTAAACGGGGAGGAGTTTGTGGAGTCTGGAACAGGGGTAGGCCCTGTGGACGCCGCCATCAACGCCATAAGGAAGCTGGGGGAGGACATAGCAAAGGTCAGCCTTGAAGACTACTATGTTAAGGCGATAACAGGTGGAACCAACGCCGTCGTCGAAGTAATAGTCAGGGTTAGAAGGGGTAACAGGATTGTTACCGCCAGTGGCGCTCGAGCTGACATTGTTATGGCAAGTGTGGAAGCCTTCCTCAGCGGCATGAACGCCCTGCTCCACGACTGGTCTAAAAATAAGAAGAAAAGGTTGAAGGCTACTCGGAAGCGATCTCCTTCATGAATTCCTCATACACTTTTTGAACCCTTTCAGCCATAGGGCCCGTCCCCTCAACAACCCCCGAAGCTGTAACCCTAATCCTATCCATCACCGTTATAACGCCGGCCTCCTCGTAAAGTTTAACCATCCTCGGGAAAACCCTGTCCAGCCTCTCAGCCAGCTTCCTCAAATCGAAAGGCTTCTCCAGTGAGTAAAGCCTCGCCAGGTTTCTACCGTAAATAAACATTTTGGTAACCTTTTTCCCTGACTCGTCGGTCACGTCGGAGAGGCATACGCTGAGGGTTGAGGGGTCGAAGCCCATAAGGGTTCCGGAAAACTCTTTCCCGTCCGTGGTAACCGCTGTTACAGGCCTCTGGAGAAGCGATGTAAGCTCTTCGAAGAATTTTTTGGCGGCCACCGTCGACAAAAGTGAACCCTCCCTCAACATTTAGCCTAATACTTCAGCCTTTAATAGGCATACTATTTGTTAAGTCTTTTCAGTCTTCTAACAGCCTCCGAGGCAGCCCTCCAAGTGGAAGCGTAAGCCAGAAACTTAACCTTTGAAAGGCTGTTTCGAGCTCCACAGTAGGGGCAGGTTTTGGTTTTAAAATTGAGTTGGGCTAGATTGAAGCCTCCACACTTCCTGCAGCGGAAAATCCCGTAACGTTTCCGGGAGGAAGCCTTCACCTTTTCAGCCTCCCCTCAACAGCAGCCTTAAAGCCTTAGAGGGGGGAGCCGTGGAAAGTTTTTCGAGGAGGCCTTCCCGCTCGAGAAGGCTTAACCAGCGGATTTCCCCTATGGAGGGTTTCTGTTTCCCCTCTAGGACGCTTAAGGCTTCCTCTAAAACCTCGTCCAGGCTTTTATCGGTTACATCTATCTCGTGAAGCTTTCTTTCAGGGTAGAGGGATAAGGCTTCCTGAAGCGTATAATCTAAGATTTCAGCCCAAAGGTTGTTCATGACTTTCCGAGGCTTGTAGCCTTTAGCCTTCAACCTTTCAGCCAGCTTCCGCGGATTGCAACGTAAAATGAAGACGGTTTTAGGCGTTAGGGGGCGTTTAAGCTTTACAAGGAAGGGCGCCTCAAAAATTAGAGGCTTATCAACCCGGGAAAACCTCCTTTTAAGAAGGTCTTCCAGCCGCTCCACATCGATGATGGCGCAGTCGCCCTGCTTATCATAGCCTAAGGTTAAGCCTTCCTTGACGCTTAGTTTCCCCAGCTCTACGTGGATTCCCCCAAGCCTCTCAGCCAGCTTCCCGGCTAGGCTGGTTTTACCTGTGCCCGGGGTGCCTGCAATGTAAACCACTAAACGTTTAAACTTTAATCACCTCTTCAACCTTCAGCTGCTCTAGAAGGCTGAGCAGAAGCCGCCTGGCCTCTCCAGGC
>QMYF01000048.1 GCA_003662515.1 Candidatus Hecatellales archaeon
CTCCTAATCATCAGCCTTCTACTCTTTTCCACCCTGCTTCCAGGAGCCTACGCCAGTGGTCGTGGCCGGCCAAACCCAAAAATTGAATACCACTTCGGCTTTGTAGGCCCTGGAATAGTTGAAGGTGAAATTACAGCTTCCGCTTTCGCGCCTCACCTAGACTTGGGATTTAAATGGGATAGGCCTCACCCCGGCCCTTTCGTGTGGGATAAAATCGAGCCTGTGAAAGGCCTTTACGATTTTTCTGAAACGGACCAGTATGTTCAGACTGCCCAGCAATATGGAATCCAGGTTATGGCTACCATTTGGCCTTACGCTGAATGGGACCAGGAATACTGGAGGCAGCAGCCTGACTGGCAGCCTTCCCAAGGCTTTGAAGAATTTCTGCCCGAAAGCCGCTACAAGCCGCATGACATGGAGGCTTATAAGGCGTTTGTTAGGGCCTTAGTTGAGCGCTATGATGGGGATGGCATAGACGACATGCCAGGCCTCCAACAACCAATAAAATACTGGGAGGTCCTAAACGAGCCGGAGATGGGCTTAAAAGGTGAACCCTTAAACTTTTTCCACGGCTCCCCAGCCGACTACCTTGAAATCGTTAAGGCCACCTACGAAGCAGTTAAGGAGGCCGACCCTGAAGCTAAAGTTTTGAATGGCGGAATAGCCTACGTGCCTGAAACCTTAAGTGAGTGGAACAGTTTTTGGGGTGAATTCTTCAGCCTTGGAGGAGGCCAATACATAGACATCATAACTTTCCACAATCTCAACCCACATGTCTCCACAGCCCTAGCCAAACTTAAAGAATATTTAGAAGCCTACGACATAGACAAGCCCATATGGCTTACAGAGCTTCAGGTGGCTGAAGGCTACGACCCTCAACTAGGCTTAATAGGCGAAGAAGAGCAAGCCGAACTCCTAGTGAAAGGGTGCATTGAAGGCTTCGCTGGTGGAATCGACAAGATTTTCTATACCGCCTACATAGAGAACCCGCAGGTTCCTGAAAACCTCTCTAAAGCAGCCCTGCTGAAGGCTGATGGAACCCCCAAAAAAGCCTACTATGCATATAAAACCATGGTTGTCCTGTTGGAAGGCTTCACCTCGGTTGAAAAGCTTGAGGAAGACGTTTACAAGTTTACCTGCTCAGACGGGTTAGAAGTCTACGCGGTCTACCCCGAAGCTACTCCTCCAGCCTTGACAGGGAAAATTTTAACCGTGAACCTTGAAGGTGAAACCCGGCTTCTAGACGCGGGAAGCCTCCAACCCCCAACAAATCTAACCTATATTGTTGTAGGCTCAGAGGAAGAGCTTGAAAAGGTTCAGGAAAAACTGCGGGAAGCCTTTGGAAAAACCTCCGAGGAAACTGAAGCCTCCACCATAGCTGGAGAAATCGAGGTTAAAGTTCAGAAGCTAAGCCACACCATTACTTTCCCGTTGGAGCAATCTTACAAGTTTACAATCCCTGTTAAAAACTTGGGGCAGGGAAAGGTTCACCTCCACCCAAGAATATCAGGGGTTCCAGAGGAATGGATCTGCATTGGTGGTGGAGATTTAATTCTTGAACCTGGCGAGGAGGGAAACATCGTTTACGCCTTCACCATTTTCCCAGGTGTAAAAACCACGAAGGCCACCATAACCGTAACCATTGAGAACCTCACCCATCCAGACAGCCCACCGGCCAGCGTAACCCTAGAGGTAGGCTTCATGGAGGTAATGCCTCCTCCAACCTCAAAAATTACCGGCAAAATCGTCGATAAGGTTTCCGGCAAACCGGTTGCTAACGCTGAGGTTAGAGCCTTTTACTGGAGCAATCTTGACTGCGCCTCCGCAGTTTCCGGGCCGGATGGAGGCTTCAGGATGGCTGTTCCATCCTCCAGCGTGCTCGAGCTAGCTTATAGAGATTTGGATTTGAGGGGGGAGCCTCTCCTCCACTTGGAGGTTTCAGCTGAAGGCTATGAGCATTACTCCCTCTACGATGTAAGGGTTCCGCCTGAAGGTTTGAACCTTAAAATTGAGCTTACACCTGTCAGTTGTGAGGGTTTCTACCAGCAGGTTTGGGCTGAAAGCGTTGAAGGCTATGGGATATGGAAGTGTATTCCCACGGAGGACTGGAGCCTTTTCGCAGTATGTCAAGGTGAACATGGCTTCCCAGGCATAACGGTTCCCCCGGAAACCACCAACATCTACCTCTTCGATGGAAGCGGAAGCCTCCTCTGGAAGAGAAGCATAGAAAAGGAGTCTTGGGCTGTCGACATTACTTTTGACGGTTCCAAAATAGCTTCGGGAAGCCACGGCGGGAAAGTCTACGTTTGGGATAGGGATGGAAACCTGCTTTGGACTGTTGACGTAGGCCCTGAACCTGTCAGAGAGGTCAAATTCTCCCATAACGGGAAATATTTGGCTTTCGGTCCAACCCCTGAAGGCAGAGGCTATGTAGGCCTCTACGACGCTGAGACAGGTAAACTCTTATGGAGTTATGAAACTGGAGACCATGTAAGGGAGATAGAGTTCACCGTCGACGATAGATATGTGGCGGTTTCCAGCACCGACGGCTACACCTACCTCTTCACCATCGACGGCAAACTCCTATGGAAACGCTACCATGGAGGCTACCTGCCCTTCACGCTGAAAATCAGCGAAAACAACGATATGCTTGTGGTTGCTGGTAAAGGCCAAGAACTCTACGCCTACGATTTCAATGGAAACCTTCTCTGGAGCTTCGAAGCACCCGAAGTAATTCAGTATGGAGCCGCCTCCTCAGACCTCTCGCGAATATTAATCTTCTCCAACAGCGCCCTCTACATGCTCGACCGGGAAGGAAAGGTGGTCTGGTGGAAGAAGATTTCGCCCATAGGCCACAACGCCATAGCCATGACACCTGACGGAAAATACATAGCGGTTGGATGCATGGATGTCCTCTGCTTGTTGAATGAGAATGGAACAACCATCTGGAAGTTTAAAGGCTTCGAAAAAGGCTCAGGCTTCCACGCTAAACATCCCTTTCTTTGCGCAGCCCAAAACGTTCAAATAAGCCCTGACGCCGCCAAAATTTTGGCAGGCTTCAAGCCTGAAGCCGACCTCAACGGAGACAACAAAATAGACATAGTAGACCTAGCCATCCTCGCCTTCCAATGTGGACGAGAAAAACCCTCCCTGCCGGCTGGAGACGTCATCCCCGCTAAAGGTCCGGGGATACCTCCAAAGGGATTGGAGAACGAGGATGGCCCATGGAATCATAGGCTCCTCCTAGCAAAATCCACTGATGGAGTTAAATGGACGAAAAGTTTCCAGATCCTGGCAGATCAGGCCTCTGTCCCTGACGTAATAGTCGACCATGAGGGAAACCTTCGCGTATACTATGCAGACTACTTTAATCTAGGCATTACCGTAGCCATATCGCCAGATGGAGGTGAAACCTGGATTTACAGGAAGGTTAAAGGGTTAACCCCTGAATGGGTTGACCCCGACGTGGTTCTCCTTCCAGACGGCCGCTACAGGCTTTACGCCTCCTACATGCCCCTGGAAGGGCCTCAAGACAAAATAGTTTCAGCCATTTCCGAGGATGGAATAAACTTCACTCCGGAGGAAGGCTACCGATACCATAAGCCTGAAAGTCTCCTAACAGATCCTGATGTTTTCTGGTTTAAAGACCGATGGTACATGATTATAGGTCCAGAGCTCACGCTTCTAGAATCAGAAGACGGGTTAATCTTCAAAAAAGTGGAGAAGCTTCCTTTCGGATGTGGGGTATCCTGCACAATACCTTACGGTGAAGGTTTAAGGGTTTACTTCCATCTTGACGAACCTGGCCCACTAAAAATTTACCTGTCCTATACAGAAGACCTAAAAACCTGGTCTAAACCTGAAGTCGTACTAGCTGGTGGAGAAAACAGTTTAGACCAATATGGTGTTGGCGACCCTGCGGTTGCAAAACTGCCTGAAGGAGGCTACATCATGGTCTACAAAACATGGATCCAAAAGCCTAAACAAGGCGGAGAAATGGAAACTTTCGAAGGCAGGCTTGAATCTAAGGCTGAGGAAGAAAAGTTTGCTGAGAAATTTTACCGATTCGGTATAGGCGCTAAGATGGGTGAGGTGTCAACCGCCAGGCTTGCACATCTGTTAGGCTTAGACTGGATAAGGCTTGATTCAGTCTTTATTTGGGGTGAAATAGAGCCCTCAAAAGGGGAATACAACTTTGAAAAGTCTGATGAAGTTGTAAGGAAAATACAGGAATACGACGTAAGGGTTATAGCAAAGATAACCTCTTTCGCCGAATGGGACTTTAAGCAGAAATATCCTGAAAAGCAGCTTGAAAGCCTTCCGAGGACGACAGCCCACATTCCATCCCCACCGCCATACAAGCCTTACGATATAGAAGCCTACAAAGATTTTGTGAGGAAAGTTGTTGAACGCTACGATGGTGACGGAATTGAAGATATGCCAGGCTTGAAATACCCGATAAAATGTTGGACCATTCTTAATGAGCCGGAAGACCATGAACAGTTTATCGGCACAGGCAAAGATTACGCTGAAATTCTGAAAGCAAGCTATGAAGCGATAAAAGAGGCTGATCCTGAAGCGAAAGTGAACATTGCTGCTGCTGGCGATGTGGGTGTGGTGGTTTTAGGAAGCAATTTCTGGGAGGAAGCCTTGAAATACTCGAAGGGATACTTCGACTATGGAAACATCCACTATAACGTGGGAGCCAGCGGAATAGACAAGGAAGGTTTTGAAGATTTAAGCAAAGGCTTCAGAGTTTACAGAGACTACCTTTCATCTTTCGGCATTAGGAACGTGAAGGTTTGGGGTACAGAGATTTCCCTTGCCCCGGGAAGCCTGCCCGTCGAGGAGAAAGCAAGGCTGTGGGTTATAGGCACTGTTAAATCATTCGCAAATGGAGCCATAGGACTAAAATATCCATTCGTATTTTCAGAGGAAAAAGATGAAAGAATGTTGAGAATGTTCTTAACCCTAACAACCCTACTTAAGAACTTTGATAGGGTTGAAAAGGTCGGTGAGGGATGCTACAGGTTTTACGCGGATGGTTCGGAAATTTTTGTTGCATGGAAGCCGGGTAAACTGCCAGACGATTTGACAGGCGAAACCTACGTTGTAGATGTTTACGGCAACATTGAAAAGAAGGATGCCAGCTCGATAACGCTGACAAGCATGCCCCTCTTCATTTTAAAAGATGAAGGAAGAATAGAGGCTCTTAAAAGCAAACTGCAAAACGTAGGAAAGCTGATAGAGGAGCTTCAAGAAATATCTAAGCCTGAATCCGGGGAAGGTGGGCCTAAAGCCGAGAAAGGAGAGGAGGCACCTCAGCCTCTCACCGGAGGGGAAGATATAAGCTGGGAGAATGCGCAGGTTTTCCAGGATCCTGAAGGCGACTTCTGGCTTGGAGGAGGCTCCCCGCCTGAGGTAATATCATTCCCACCCTCAGACATCCTCGCCGTCTACATTAAAACAGAAGGCGAATACCTCTACATTAAATATGAGGTTGCAGGGGAAATTCCCAGGCTTCCCCTTCAACACAATGGCGACACGGTTAGGCTTCTCATGTTCGACTGCGCCGTAGACACCGACTGGAACCTTTCCACAGGAGAAGTCATGAACTATCA
>QMYF01000049.1 GCA_003662515.1 Candidatus Hecatellales archaeon
GGAATCTTGGCTTCGCCTAGATTTTTAATCCAGATTTTGGCTTGGGTTGTGGAGCTTTTGCCTGCGAAAATTATTTCTATGTCCGCGTTTCTCAGCCCGTCGTTAAACATTCCGTCGTTCACTTTTTGCAGTTCGGACATGCCTGTCAGCATTATGCCTGAGAATAGGGTTGCTAGGATTATCATTACGATGGTCAGCATTACGCCTGAGACCGCTGTGTCCGAGTTCAAAGCCTGCTTCTCCCCTCCAGCCTGAACATTCTGGGGAAGCCTGCATCCTCCATGGTTTCAGCTTTACGGCTCAGGAATAGCACGGCTTCAGAAAGCTTCCTTAAACCTTTCTCCGTTAGGTCTCCTGAACTGTCTATAAGTCCTTCCTTGTAAAGCTTTGAGAGGCCTGAAAGAACCTTTTCCTGCCTCATGTTGAGGAGGAAGCCTAAGCCCTGAAGGCTTTTAACTCCAAGGCTTAGAAGGTAGAGAAGCCTGCGAAGGTCTTTATTCTCTTCTTGGGCTTTGGCCTTCTTCAGCCTTTGGATAAGCATGTCCCAGAAGGGCGCCATAACGCTTCGAGGTCCTGAAAGGATCACCGAGTAGAGGTCCCCACCAGTATGGTTGCTGTCCACCTCCAGCTGGCCTGCCATAAAGTTTGTTGGGATAAATCTTAAGCCTCCCCCCTTCCTGAGCCTTTCAGCCTTCACCACAACGTTTAACGGCATGGAAAGCCTGTAATTTCCATCTGGAAGCTGAAGGTGCAAGGTGTCCGACGTCAGAACCACGTAGCCTCTACACCATTCCTTAACGGGGAAATCCATCTTTGAGGTGGAAGGCTTATTTATCAGGAAGTAGAGAAGCGTTTTTATCAGGTAGTTTCTGGCAGGTTTCAAACCGTTACACCTCCACTCTGGGAGAAGAGTCAAATTTTCCTTCGATTTTCTCAGGCAGGCTGTTCTGAAGCCTGGCTGACGTAAAAGTTTCCATTAAGGCTTTTTCAAGTTTACTCATGATATGTAACGGGGGTGGATACGGTTGGGGAAGTCTTAAAACTCCGTCCAATCTTCAAATTCCTCCATAAACCTGGAGACAATATTGTTTATGGCCAGCGAGAAAGGATGATTCCTCCTGTCTACCACGAAAAGCCTTCTACCTGTGGCTGCTAGCACATCTCGATAGAAGGGGATAACCCCTATTACTGGGGTTTCAAGAAACTTTTTAATGCCGTTGATGAGAAGGCAGGCTTCACTACTGTTTGAAAGCTCGTAGGGAACCATGTTGAAAAGCAGGTATAACCGTTTCCCAATGGTTTTGCTGATGTCCACCGCGATCCTGGCGCCAAAATAGTCTTGCTCATCCATCCTAAGCACTATGACTACCATGTCTGAGGCTGTTAAAGCGATAAGGGTATCCTCCTCGAAGCCTGGATGCGTATCGATGAAAAGGAAGTCGAGGTCGAACTGCTCTTGGAAGTTTTTAATCACCTCTACGCATTGATGCGCATTGTAGCCGTCCCTTAGAAGCTTGAAAATGTCTTCTCCCCTGTGGCTTGCGGGCAGGAGGAAAAGCCTGCCAAGCCCACGGTCAAAGCCATTATTAAGGGTGGAAGTCAAGTCTAATACTGCTTCTTCAACGGTTCCCTCACCGCAGAGAAGGTCGTTAAGGTAGCGTTTCCTCGGAGGCATCTCCACGTCAAACATTACTTTCAGGCCTGGAGATAGGGTGTCGAACTCTAGGAGGCCTACTCTCTGCCCTCTTAAGGCTACTTCCGCCGCGAAGTTTGCTGCCAGCGTACTTTTACCTGTTCCGCCCCTATAAGAGTGGAAAGCAACCGTTACCATTCCACACCACCTCAAAACGAGAAGGTAATCTCGATAAAGGATACCTTAAGCCGGCCTCCGGAACGCTTAGCATCCAAGTATCTTTCGCTTATGATTTTCAGCTCAGAGTTTAAGGAGCGTTCAAGGTAGCCCTTCAGGAAACCCTTTAAATAATATGATAATAGGTGTATTATGGCATGGTCGAAAGACCGATTATCTGAAATTCTAACGGTAATGCTACCCTTCCGGTTTCTCTCGTCAAGCGTAATATCCTTAAGGAGCGGAATATAGGTCATATGGTCTATGGAGTTGCAGGAAAACCTGCCACCATCCAGATGAACCTTCTCCTCTCTAAATCTTTCAAAATAAATTCTTCCAACCTCCTTACCAAGATGGAACAGGACGGCAGCGCAAGCTGAACGGCCAAGGAAATCCGAGAAACACTTCAAAATGTCGGCAAGATGCTCCATTGGAATGATAAAGCTTGAGACAGGCTGATGAACCCCCATAGTAAACCTTTTACCCACCGCCTGAAGGAACCTTTGAGAGATTTCATCAGACCTAGAAGGAGCTTTCAAATAGCGTTGGAGTTCCAATTTTCAACCCTCAATATACTTTTTAAATAATATGCTAATAAACTTTTCGTATCTTTTTAGAAGTCTTCAATCGTCTTAGAGAAGCACAAAATTTATATTCATGTAATACATGAATCTTATCGGTGGAAGACATGAAAACCAAGACACCCAGAAGTCGGAGGGGTCTAACAGGCTTGGAAACAGCGATAATCCTCATAGCCTTCGTCATTGTGGCCGCTGCCTTCGCCTTCACAGTGCTGAACATGGGGGTGCAAACCTCCCAGAAGAGCAAAGAGGTCATCGGCACTGGTCTGGCTGAAGCCTCCTCCGTCATCGAACTCGACGGCTCAGTTATCGCCTACGATACAGACAACGACGATGCTCCTGACAGAATTCAGTTCTACATCAAGACTTCCGCTGGCAAGCATCCTGTAGACCTAAGCCAGAATACCGTTGCCATAGCCTACACTGACCCATACATCCATGTGGACAACATTTACGATGGAACCCAGGCGAACATTACTGAAGTAATTGGCGACGGAGACCAAATGCTCGAATACGGTGAGAAGTTTAAGGTGACTGTTGACCTCACCCAAACCTACACTAACGAGGGCACCTACAGCAGTGTCCAGCTGGGTGCTAACGACAAGTTCTCCGTGGAAGTTAAGCCTTCCGTCGGCTCTGTGCTGACCGTCACCCGCTACATGCCTCCAACCATTGACCCCGTTATGGACCTAGGCTAAACCTCCAAAAATGATGTGTTAAAAATCCTCCCTTCCCCAATTTTTTATTTTTAAAGGTGTTATAGGAAATGGTTTCCACCGTGATAGATGAGGCTATAATCACCATCGCGGTTATCGTGGCAGCCTCCATTTTCGCGGCAGCCTTCATGGCAGGCTTCCAAACCTATTCAGACGCACAGAAGAGAGCTTTAGTCAAGTTTGGAGATGAAATGGAAACCAAGATTGAAATAATCTTCGCCGACGCTACTGGAGACAGCCAGCTTAAAGTCTGGGTTAAAAACGTGGGCTACAAGAGTATAAGCCAGCCTTTGATAGGCTCCAACTCAGACCTCTTCCTCAAGAAGGCTGATGGGACAACGCTTAGAGTCCCCTATGGAGCCTTGACTCCACCTACATGGGGCTACAGCCTGCTCAACGATGGAGATTCCGACGGAGACTGGGATCCCCATGAAACCATAGAGATAACCGTGTTTTTGGAGGCGGGAAGCCTCACGTCTGGAGACTGGCTGATCGAATTTGTAGCCCCCACAGGAAGCAGTGACGAATACCTACTCTCCGTTTAAACGGGAGGGTTTTCCATGGGTTTTGGGACGGTTTTCGCGGCAGCCATCGTGGGGGTGCTACTTTTATCCGTGGCTGGAGCTATCTTAACCAGCCTAGCCGAATTCTCCTCAAACCTTAACGAGAAAAATTGGAGGCTAGCGGAAACCATTAAATCTTCAACCGAAACAAGCATCGACATAACCAGCGTAAACCCCGTTACCGCCACAAACCAGTCCAACCTCGTCTACGTTGAAATCTTAAATGACGGCTCCACCAGCATTAAAGCCCGACACTTCAAATATATGGATGTAATCCTGAAGTATTATCGAGCCTCCGACGGCCAGCTGCAAACCCTCTGGTTACCCTACAGCACCACCGGGGAAGAAGACACCTGGACCGTTGAAGAGGTAACCGCAGGGAGCAACGGTGAAATTTTAAACCCCGTGAGGGTGGCTAGCTCCACAGGCCAGTGGGACCCCGGGGAAACCTTGAAAATCAGGATAAGCCTCTCAGCTGGAAACAGTATAGACGCCACCCCTGGAAATCCCCTTTACATCCTCATTTCAACACCCAACGGAGTAGAAGACTCTACAACCTACATTTTCTCCAGCTGAAAAGCCTTCACCCCCTTGATGGAAACAAACTTATTTCTCCCACATCTGCTGACAACCTTAATTTTATGAAGGTAAAGGCCTGAAGGGGGACCTCTTGCGTAGGACTCTTTCCTGCCCCAACCCTGGCAGCCATCATAAAACAGAGCGGACTAAGCAAAGAAGAATTCCTAAAACTCTTATTGAAAAAGGAACACAATTTAAATCCAACCAACCACCCAAATAATAATGCCCAGCAAAGGGTCTGGAGGGAGCCTTCTCCCCTCCAAAAAATTGGAGATAGAGGCTAAAAGTGAGTTAGGAGTACCATTGCCGGGGTCGCCTAGTCTGGTAGGGCGCAGGCCTGCTAAGCCTGTGGGCCGTCGGGCCCACGCGGGTTCAAATCCCGCCCCCGGCGCCAAAAATTAAAGAATCAGGCTGAAAAATCTTTGAAGCCTTCGTTAGCGGGAAAACAAACCTAAACTTTTAAGGCTGGCCGCAGCCTACCCTTCTGGGAACCCTAGTAGGCTTTATCCTCGCAGGTGAAGCTGAAGGCAGGCTTAACCATCATCAGCGAGATTAAACCTGCCACCATAAGGAGAGCTGAAACCTGGCAGGCAGCCGTGAAGGAGCCTGTCAAATCTCTTAGGAAGCCTGTAAGCCAGGGAGCCGCTATTGAACCTATAAAATGGATGGAGTTTAAGACGCCGTAGGCGGTTCCATGCATGCTTGGATGCGTTATGTCCGCTGTGAGAGCATAGAAGGGAGCCCAGATGCCCCAGAAGGAGAAACCTGCAAGGAAGATTAGAAGGGCTAGAATAAGTCCGGAAACCTTAGCCTCCAAGGCGAAGGCCACCGCAAACATGCACAGGATTGAAGCTGTAAAGAACAGGGTTATGGCTGCCCTCCAGCTTAAGCCTCTCCCTCTAAGCTTGTCGCTTACCACGCCGGAAAACCAGAGGCCTGGAATGGAGGCCAACCCTAAAAGGGAGGCGTAAAGGGAGCCCTGAAAAAGGCTTTTCACCCCCAACTCCATGAAGATTACGGGAGCCCAAGTCCCTAGAACCCACAAGCTATAGATTACGGGTATACCTGCAAAATAGAGCATCCAAAGGCTTCGATGCTTAAAGAGGACGCTCTTCCCTCGGGGAGGCTTCTCACCCTCAGCCTGCGGAGGCTCCCTTAAAACCTTCAAAGCTAAAAGGAAGGTTAAGGCTGAGGGAATAGAGAAGGCGAGGAAAACCATTCTCCAGCCTGCAGCCTCAGCGATGAAACCTCCCAAGGCTATGCCGAGAAACATTCCTATTCCAAGCCCTGTAAAGGAAACCCCTATACC
>QMYF01000050.1 GCA_003662515.1 Candidatus Hecatellales archaeon
CGAGTCTGTAAGGCTTTCAAAGCTTATCCTTGAGATGGCTGGAAAGCTCGGCAAGCCTGCCTACCTAGTGTTAAACAAGGTTGACAGAGAAGCCGCCCGCCTGCTTCTAGAGCAGGTGGATAAGGAAAAGGTTTTAGCGGTTATACCTCAAAGCAGGGAAATCTTCCTAGCCTGCCTTAAAGGCGAAGAGGTGGACGTCCAGCTCGGTGAGGTGGAAAAGCTGGCGGACAGGCTTCTTTCACTCCTCAGCCGTTGAAGCCTCCTCTTCAAACCATTCCCTCCTAACGTAACGCCATTCCGCCATTAGGGTTTCGTAGATTTCGTCTTCCGCCTCGACTAGCTCGTAGCTTCCCAAGGCTTCAGCCAGCCTTTGAGCTATCAGATGGTAGCAGAGGAGGGCTTCCCCGTCTAGAACCCGGAAATAATAGTCGTCGCAGGTGCAGTAGCCTACTTCCGGGAGCACTTGGTAGTCCCTTTCCTTCCCCACAACTATCCAGACTATTCTCCCGCTAGGCTGGAAAACATATTTCTTCACAGCCTTTTCAACTATGGCTTTCCAAGCGTTTTCAAAGCGTTTGCCGAAACGTTGGAGAAGCTTAGCCCTTAAAGGTTTTGGAAGCACACCTTTCTCCTTGGCTTCCCTGCAGGCTTCAGCCAACACTTCGTCTTCAGCCTTCAAAGCTCCCTCTACAAGGTTGAAAGAAGACTAACGGAAGCCTTTAACGTTACTTTCACTCCACCTATTGTGGAAGGTTGACGGCTCTCTGCCCTCCATGGCCAGCCCTCCTCCTGGAAAACGGGGAGAAAACCTTAGTGGTGGCTGACCTCCACCTAGGCTTCGAGTTTGAGCTTTCGGAGAAGGGGATAAGTCTTCCCTCCCAGACGGGGAGGCTTAAGGAGAGGCTTCTGAAAATCCTCGACGAAACTGAAGCCTCCAGCCTCATCATCCTCGGCGACTTCAAGCATACTATTCCTAAGGTTTCCCTTCAAGAGTGGAGGGATATCCCCCTCTTCCTCGAAGAGGTTGGAAGGAAGGCGTCCAAGATAAGGCTAGTTTTGGGCAACCATGACGGAGGCATAGAGGTTTTCGCTGGGGAGAAGCTGGAGGTCCACCCGAGCCGGGGAATCCTCCTCGAGGCTGGAAACGTGAAGGTAGGCCTCTTCCATGGGCATGCCTGGCCTTCCCCAAAACTTTTCGAGGCCTCCTACTGGATTATAGGCCACAACCATCCCGCCGTCCAGTTTAGAGGCTACTTCGGCTTCCGCATGTTTAGGCAGGCTTGGATTAAGGCTCCCATAAACCGGAGAAGGCTGATAGAGGATTTCCTCAAGTCTCGGGGGGTGAAAATGGAGGGGAAGCCTGAAAAGGTTTTAGAGGAGAAGTATAACGTGAAGCCTGCTGTTAAACACCTAGTTATCATGCCGGCCTTTAACGACCTGCTGGGAGGCTTAGCCTTCAACGCGGTGGAGCAGGAGGAGCTTCTGGGGCCTGTAACCCGCTCCCGAGGCGTTTTAATGGAGAAGGCGGAAGTCTATCTTACTGATGGAAGCTTTCTCGGAAGCCTGAAAAGCCTGAGAAAGTATGGGTGACTTTCAAGCCTAAAGGAATAGACATATATTTGGGCTTCCTTCTAATGGTTATGGCGGCTTAGAGATGGCTTTGAAAGCTGATGTGGCAATTGTGGGCGCCGGGCCTGCAGGGCTTTTCGCAGCTTTGGAGCTAGCTGAAAAGTCTCGGCTTAAAATTCTCGTGGTAGAGCAGGGGAAGCCTCCCCGCCAACGCTCCTGCCCCGAGCAGCTTTACAAGGGCTGCGCGAAATGTAGCCCTTGCAACGTGCTTTCAGGCGTGGGTGGAGCTGGAACCCTTTCCAGTGGGAGGCTTAACCTTAGGCCTGACATTGGGGGGAATCTTTACCCGCTGGTGGGGGAGGAGGAAGCCTGGAAGCTTGTTGAATACGTGGATAGCGTTTTCTTGAGGTATGGAAGCCCAAGGAAGCTTTATAATCCGCATGGGCCTGAGGTTGAGGAGCTCGAGCGAAAGGCTGCAGCGGCAGGAGTAAAGTTTATCCCTATACCTCAGAGGGAAATCGGGACAGATAACGCTCCACGGGTCATCCAGAACTTCATGGAGGATTTGGAGCGTAAAGGTGTCCGCTTTCTTCTCCAGCGTAAGGTTGAGGGGCTTGGGAAGGGTGAGCTGACGCTTAACGGTGGAGAGAAGCTTTACGCGAAATATATTTTGGTGGCTCCTGGGAGAAGCGGCCACAGCTGGCTGGCTGAGGAGGCTAGGAAGCTGGGAATTCCCACCCGCCACGAGCCGATAGACATCGGGGTTAGAGTTGAGGTTCCAGCCATCATTATGGAGCCTGTCGCCCGGATAAGCCGAGACCCAAAATTCCATATTTACACTGAGAAATACGACGATTTCGTGCGGACCTTCTGCGTTAACCATCGAGGCTTCGTATGTCTTGAGGTTTATGAGGAGGACGGCATGGTTGGGGTTAACGGCCACTCCATGGAGAGCGTTCAATCGCAGAACACGAATTTCGCCTTCTTGGTGCGCATGGGCTTAACCGAGCCTCTTGAAGACACCACAGCCTACGGCCAGATGATCGCCAGGCAGGTTACCAGGCTCGGTGGAGGGAAGCCCATCGTCCAGAGGCTTGGAGACCTGATTAGGGGGAGAAGGTCAACCTGGGACAGGGTGGAGAAGGGAAACGTTGAGCCAACCTTGAAGACGGTTACGCCGGGAGACATTGCCATGGCGCTTCCCCACCGCATAGTAACCGACATTATCGAGGGGCTGGAGAAGCTGGATAAGGTTATTCCAGGAGTGGCAAGCCCCTCCACCCTCCTCTACGCCCCCGAAGTCAAATTCTCAGCCAACAGAATATACACCAACAAGGATTTGGAAACCCCCGTAGAAGGCCTCTTCGTAGCCGGAGACGGGGCAGGCCTCTCCCGGGGAATAGTAACCGCCGCAGCCACAGGCATCATAGCGGCGAGAGGCATCCTCAAAAAGGAAGGCCTGCCAGCCTAAGCATTTTCAGGCTGGACCCCTAAAAGTCTCCCCTTTTTCTTACTTGAAGCCCTCTTTTGAGGTTTTAGGAAGCAAGTGCTGAATGTGTGGGAAGCTGTCTTTCATGTGGGGGAAAACCATGGCTTCCATGAATTCTCTTTGAAAGTCAGGGTCTATTGAAAGCTCGATGTATTTTATTGTTCTGGCGATTCTACGTGCTTCCTCCCTTTTCTCTTTGCTTAAAAGCGCCAGCCTCGCCCCCTCCCCGGCAGCATTCCCAACACTAACTACCTTGTTCAGGTCGCAGTCTGGAAACATGCCAATAACCATGGCTGCCTCCTTATCAATATAGGTTCCAAAAGCGCCGGCTAAAACAACCTCATCCACCTTTTCCGCCCCAAAATGTTTCATCAAAATTTTGGCTCCACAGTATAGGGCTGCTTTAGCAAGCTGAATAGCCCTCACATCTTTCTGGGTTACGGTTATATCCTCGCCTATGGCGGTTTCATCCCGCCATACCAAAACAAATTCGGAGCCTTCGCTTGTCTCTCTCACCCTTCTGGTTGACAGTTCCACGTTTATTTTCCCGCTGGGAAGTATTATTCCTGCCTTAAACATTTCCGCTATAGCTTTAATAATGCCCGAACCGCAGATGCCTCGAGGCTTCTCACCTCCAATGGTTTCATAGGTAACTTCAAAGGTTTCAGGGTCGATTTTGAGGTCTTCGATGGCTCCTGGGGCAGCACGCATACCATATTTTATATGGGCTCCCTCAAAGGCTGGGCCTGTAGCACAGGAGGCTGAGAAAAGTTTTTCCCTATTTCCCACAACGATTTCGCCGTTGGTTCCAATATCTATGATTAGTTGAACATGCTCCTTCTTCCAAGGTTCAGTGGCTATAAGGACGCCCACGTTATCCGCCCCTACAAAACCCGCCTCTATGGGAAGGAAATGAACATTCCCGCTGGCCAACACTTGCAGTTTAAGGTCTCTAGCTTTAACGTTTACTGCGTCGTGAACCACAGGGGTGAAAGGAGACTTCCCAAGATATTCGGGGTAAAGTTTGAGAAAGAGATGGTGCATGCAGGTGTTTCCCACAAGAACAACCTCGCAGACGTCTTCCGGCTTTATTTCAGCGGCTTCAACCAGCTTTGAAATTATAAAGTTTACACCTCGAATGACTCGTTCGTGAAGCTGCTCAAGCCCGTCTTCCTTAAGGATGGCATGGGTTATCCTAGACATTACGTCTTCTCCAAGGGGAACCTGCGGGTTCATCATGGAGTAATGGGAAACGATTCTGCCTGTTTTCAGGTTTATTAGGAAGCCAACCATGGTTGTGGTTCCAATGTCGATGGCTACCCCGTAAACATCTTCAACTTTTCCGGGTTCAACCTTAACTATCTCCTTTCCATCCCACACGGTCACTGTGACCTTCCATTCACCTTCCCTGAGGGTTTCAGGAAGGGACTTCAAAACCTCATAGTCAACCTTTAAGTTCTTCAAACCGTGGGCAGCCTCTAGGCTGGCAAGCAGCCTTTCAACGTCTCCTGTTGGATCCTCAAGACTTGGGGGTGGAAGTTCAACGTAATACTTCTTGACAGCTGGATTCAATTCGACAGGTAATTCTAAAAGTGGTTTTCGCACGACTTGAACTGCCGCTACACTTACTTCTGGAACAGAAGCCACTACGTCCCCTTTAATCGCGGCTCTGCAGGCAAGCCTATAGTTGGCCGCAATTTCCCTATCGGTTAGAAGCTTGGCTTCTGCGGAGCCCATAGGTGTGAGGTTTTCCATACCCTTCTCAATTATAACCTTACACTTTCCACACCAGCCTTCACCGCCGCAAAGGGATTCCAAGGGTATTCCCAGGCTTTTTGCAGCTTCAAGAAGCGTAGTTCCTTCCTCAAATTCTCCTCTTCTACCGCTTGGCTGGAAAACAACCTTACATTTAGCCAAATCTTTTCCCTACGCCTACCAAAACACTTTAACCTTTAAACCACGCCAGCCAATATTTCTAAACAATCATAAATAATTTTAATTTTCGATTTTAAGGCTTTAGCGGCTTCTCTAAGATTTAAGAGGCGGAAAGGACAGGCTGTAACTAAATATTCTGCGCTGGTTTCCTCTACTTTTAAAATCCGCTCCATGCCTGCCCAAATGACAGGAGTCATGATAGGTAACCTTACCCTTAAAAGGCCTCTTAATTTCAAGTTTACCTTCCTCCAAAGGTTCCACTTCCAATCTGAAAACTTCTATTATACCAATATGGATAGAGGATGTTTACGCATAATTCGCAAGTTTAATGTTGCGGGGAAAACGTATATAAGAAATTCATGGCCTGCTATACGAAGAACTCTTCCGCAATCCATTTTCACTTTATATTTTCTTAGATCCTTGAACTCTTCAAAGCTTTCAAAGGCTTGTTTAGCTGTTCTGCCAAGTAAAACGACCTTTTCAGGCTTTAAATTTCGCATTTCCCACAAAAGGGAAGTGTCCAGCACAGTTCTTAACGATTTTTGCAGGAGGCTTAGACC
>QMYF01000051.1 GCA_003662515.1 Candidatus Hecatellales archaeon
GTTAAAGCGACAGGGTTCATCAGGGAACACCCAAGGGAGGCGGCTAAAATAGTGGCTGAGAAGCTTGGGATAAAAATTGAGGAGGCTGAAGAATCGATGGGTTACCTTGAATACTCTAACGAGCTAAGCCTCAAGCAGGTTCAAAGGTATATAGACCTTATGGCCAAATATGGTTGCATTGAAAGGTCTTTCCCTGCTGAGGAGCTTGTAGACCTGTCTTATCTCCGGTGAAAACATGAGGAAGCTCCTCTCCATAGCGGCTTTGCTAGCTGTCTGGGAGACGGCTGCAAGGCTTAGCCCTGTCCCCCGCCAGCTCTTCCCACCCTTCACGAATGTTCTCGTAGCCCTCTGGAGTCTCCTCCTCAGCGGGCAGCTTCTCGAAAACTACCTTATTACGCTTGCCAGAACGGTTTCAGGCTTTATCCTTGGAGCTGGCCTCGGAGTACTAATAGGTTTAGCCCTGGTTTACCGTAAGCTTGCCTATGAAACCCTGTATCCCGTCGTAACCTTGCTCTACGCCATTCCAGCAGTAGCATGGATACCCCTCTTCATGATTTGGGTTGGACTCAACGAGGCTTTACCCATATCCGTGGTTTTTATGTGCTCTTTCGCCCCCATGGTCTACATCACCCTGACAGGAGCCAGAAAAGTTGAAGACGACGTGATTAAGGTGGCAAGAACGCTGGGGGCGAACGACCTTAAAATCGTCACCACCATACTTTTCCCGCAGGCTTTACCCTCCATCCTTTCAGGCTTGAAGGTTGAGGCGGGTATGGCTTGGAGATCCTGCTTCGTGGCGGAAATGGTGGCTATGTCTTCAGGTTTAGGTTTTATAGCCATGGAGGCGGAAAGCATCCTGAGGGTAGACATCATTTTGGCTGTCATCCTAGTGCTGGCGATTTCAAACTACCTTTTCCAAGAGCTCTTCGAGAAAATTGAGGTTTCCATTCTCAGAAGATGGGGGATTTCCAAGTAATGCCGAGCATAGAGTTTAGGCACGTTTCCAACTACGCCCTAAGAAACGTAGATTTTAAAGTTGAAGATGGGGAGTTCATGGTGGTTTTAGGGCCTTCAGGGGCAGGTAAAACCACCCTTCTCAACGTTGCCGCAGGCCTTGTAGGCTATGAGGGCTCCGTTCTCTTCGATGGTGAACCCGTAGATATGCTTCCAGCTCACAGGAGAAACGTGGGCTACGTCCCCCAGAACATAGCCCTCTTCACTCACCTAACCGTCAAAGAAAACATTTCCTACGGTCTCAAACTTAGAAGGCTTCCCGCAGGCGAAATCGAAAGCCGCGTGGAAGAAGCCATGAAACTGCTAAACATTAAACATTTGGAGAACCGTTATCCGAAGACTTTAAGCGGGGGAGAACAACAGCGGGTAGCCTTGGCCAGAGCTTTGGTTATCCAGCCTAAGGTTCTCCTCCTCGACGAGCCCCTCAACAATCTAGACTTAAACCTGCGAGGCTCCCTAAGGCTAGAGTTAAAACATCTACAGAGGAAGCTTGGGATAACTACGATTTTCGTAACTCACGACCCTGTTGAGGCGGAGGAGCTTGGGGAAAGGGTGGCCGTCTTGGTGAAAGGCAGAATCGTGCAGGTAGGCGATTTTACCACCCTCTTCTTTCAGCCTGCCTCCAGTGAGGTTGCAGAGGTTCTAGGCTTCCAGAACCTTTTACTATGTGAGGGCTTTAAGGTTTTAAGCCGAGGGCTAGCAGAGGCGCGGTGCGGCGGCATGAAAATCGTGGTTCCCTATGGGGGGAAAGGGGTTATTGAAAGGGTGGCCATAACGCCTGACAAAGTTTTAATCGAGGAGAAGTCTCCAGTTAAAGTCAACTGTTTCAGAGGAACTGTTGAGGAGGTAGCCTGCGTTCAATCGAAAGTTAAGGTTAAGCTTAAGGTTCACGGCCACAGTATTACTGCAACCCTCCCAAGAGAAGCCTTCGAAGCCTTAAACCTGACCATAGGGAAAGAAGTTAACGTCAGATTCCCCATTAAACATGTTAAAGTTAAGCTTAGGGAGGGCTGAAGGTTTGAAGCTTGACACATTTTTCAGGGAAGCCTTCCTTAAACGCCTGGAAAAACTGGGTTTCGAGGAGGAAGAAGCGAAATTCATGGTTTTAGGTTCAGGCTTTGCTAGGCTCACCTCCCCCGAATACGCCCTAATGAAAGGTAAAGAGTTCCTTGAGCACTGTGAAATTCGAGGAGGCTGCGGTCAAGCCTTCACCGATGAACCTCAGGAATGCGTGTTGAAGCTTGAAGAGGTTGGACTTCTCAATTTGGATAAGCCTGCCAATCGAGCGCTCTTCTTTTCAGCCTTAAACGCATTGATGAGCCTTCAAGGGGAAATCGAAGGGGCTGTTCATTGCGTGAAGGCTGAGGCGGACCGCTGCGGCGAGCTCATGGCTGAGGAAATCCTGAGAAACTATGGGAATGTCAAGGTGGTTCATGTGGGCTATCAGCCTGGCCATATTAAAGCGTTAACTAGGCGTTTAAGCAGGGTTTACGTGACAGACATGAACCCTGAAAACATTGGGAAGGAAAGGTTTGGAGTTAAAATTTTCGATGCCTCCCATAATGAGAGGCTTATCCAAGAGGCGGATTTAGCCCTGATAACGGGAAGCAGCCTCATCAATGGAACCCTCTTCCAACTGTTAGAATATTGCGAGAAACACGGCACCCCCTATCTTATCTACGGAGTCTCAGCCATAGGCGCCGCAAAACTAGCAGGACTGAAAGTTTTCTGCCCCTTTACTCACAAAACATTAAGGGAAACTTTTTAGCTCGCAGCAAAACTTTAAATTCAAAAAAATTGAAGGGAAACATTTACTCGCTTAAGCGACTTAATTAACTTATCGGGTTTTCGACTTAAGCTTCACCCCGCCCTTTTTATATAATTTTCCTGAATCTGCGTACTAAAGTTTCAGAATCTATCCAGTAAAAGGGTTCTCCACTAACTATTGCCTTAACTCTGCGCGGTGCATACTCGTTAGCTTTCACGCCGATAATTTCAAAGCTTATAACTTTGCGCTTAATTTCCTCCCTGCGAGAGGCAATATACTTAAGGGCTATATTCACCGCAGCTACCCAATCACCATTGTCCGAAAAATCGCAATCCAAACATTTAAAACGCTTGGAATATCCCCACTTAGGATCCTTCTCATAGCTGATGGAGCTTGATAGGGACCCGCAATTTATACAGATTCTGGAGGTATTGGTGTGCCGTCCGTGCAGCTACCGCACTTAACGTACTGAATCAGCTTCTTTAAAATATGTTTAACATCTTGATTAGTACTTTCAGCATATGGCTGCTGGTTAATCCAGGCAACAGCCCTCTCCACATCCTCCCTCGTAACCTTAGCCAAATCCTTTCCCTCAAAAAGCCTGAGAATGACTGGGAGAAGCGCAGCATACTTCGAAATCCGAGCAGCTGATAAGCCTAAGGATGTTAGGTGCTCCAGGAATCTTAATGCGTAGCTTGCGTTTGGCATTCCCTTAATTCTTCTTATTGACCGCTCTAAGCGCTCCCTATAGTCGTAGAGCTTATCGAAAGCCAACTCATCACTAGGGGCTGCTGAAGGCTTAAAAGGAGAAGGAAGCGCATTGAAGTCACAGTTATGATGCGGCCGCCGGGATTTGAACCCGGGCCCTCAGCGTGGCAGGCTGACGTCCTACCAGGCTAGACTACGGCCGCCTAGCATTTATTTTTGTTTTTCCTCTCGGATTTAAGGGTTGTCTCAGCCTTTCTTCTGGGAGGCCTAAGGCCTGCTCGTAGTAGGCGACTATTCTTGAGGCTACCACCCAAGCTTCTAGGCTCTCCCTATCTATGGCTACCAGCCTGTCGGCCAGCCTCAAGGTTTGCCTGGAAAAGCCTCCGTGGGGGAAGCCCCCGATGATCACGGTGGGCCGGCTGGTTTGGGTTAGCTCTCTTGCAAGCTGGTTGGCTGGTTGCGGTTCGCCTTGACGGGTGAGCGCGACAGTTAAGGTGGGTTTAAGCTTCCGGACGAGCTGGGTGAGCGTTTGCCTGCGGAGGGTTAGCAGGGGTCTGCCTTCCGGGGGAACCCTTCCCTCCTGGAAGAGTTGCTCCATTAGGCCTGAAAACCTGTTGCAGTCTCGGGGAAGCCTCACCTCAGGCCTAACGTCGATAACATAGCCGCCGTAGGTGTGAACGTAAACCTTCAGGAGACCCTCCATATTTAAGGGGGAACCCAAAACCTCTAGAAGCGTTAAATGGACAATGTCAGGTCTACCTCTCTTCTCCTTATCTTTAAGCTTGGCCATAGCCTCATAATGGTAAGACTTGTTTAGCAGCAGCCTACTAGCAGGCTTCCCAGCCCGTTCAGCATGCCTCTTAACCTGAGGGTGATCTAAAATCTCTTTGGGAACAGTTTCAAGGGCAGCCTCAGCCAAAATAAGCGTTAAAACAGGTTTACCAGACATCTCTTAGCCCCTCGCAACCTTCAGCCTCAACGCGGATAAATCCTCCCCCCAATTTTTAAATATAAACATCCATATGGGTATTGGAAGCCGCTCTAGAATGTTTGCTTCCATCCGAGACCTTCCGAGCCTGGAAGATTTGGCAGGGAATGGTTGAGGCCAGCCTTGAAGGCTGGGAAAGCCGAGGTTAAACGTATTGCCAGGGAGCGGATAAGCATTCTTCTAAATCAGGCCTTGAAGGTTTACAGGGATTATCCTTGGCTGGCTGACCGTTACGTTGACTTGGCTAGGAGGCTTTCCATGCGGTATAAGGTTCGCATTCCCAAGCCTTGGAGGCTTCTCATCTGCCGGAAATGTAAGAGGCTTATGATTCCAGGCTTCTCGGCGAGGGTGAGAGTTAGGCAGCGGAGGGAGCCCCATATCGTCTTCACCTGCCTTAGATGTGGCAGAGTTAAGAGAATTCTCCTCCGTCGAGTGGGGAAAGGTTTAACTTAGCCTTTTAACTGTATTAGTTTTACTGCTGGCGTGGTGGCTTCGAGGTATGCCAACCGCCTACGATGTGGAGGCAAACAAGCTCATAGAGAGAGTTTCAAAATACTTAATGGAGAATGTGCCGGAGGTTTCTCCACCCCCCTGGGCAGCCTACGTGAAGACAGGGGTTCATAAGGAGAGACCTCCCGACAGGGAGGACTGGTGGTATGTCCGCTGCGCCTCCCTCCTCAGAAAACTCTACATTCACGGGCCTAAAGGAGTTTCAAGGCTGCGCCGGGAGTATGGAGGCCGCAGGTCGAAGGGGATGAGGCCTGAACATGCCAGGCCTGGAAGCGGAAACATCTTGAGGAAGGCTTTACAGCAGCTTGAGAAGGCTGGCCTGGTTAAAACCGTTCAGGGGAAAGGCAGAGTTTTAACCGAGAAGGGGAGAAGCCTTCTCGACAGCATCGCCACAGAAATTAAGAGGGAGGAGGCAGGCTCGGGGGTGAAGGCCTCATGAGTTATCCTCCCGAAGATGAGGAGCTCGAAAGAATTAAGCGTCAAAGGCTTCTCGAGCTTCAGCGTAGAGCCGAAGAGGAGAGGCTTCGAGCCCGAATGGAGGCTGAAAA
>QMYF01000052.1 GCA_003662515.1 Candidatus Hecatellales archaeon
ACCAGGGGCGAAGCTTCCTCTCCGAGTTTGAAGCTAGAAAGCTTGCCCGCCTCTACGGGATACCTGTTCCAAACTTCCGTTTCGCGGGAAGCCTTGAAGAGGCCTTAGCGGCTGCCGGAGAGATAGGCTACCCTGTAACCTTGAAGGTGGCTTCCCCGGATATTCAGCATAAAACAGATGTGGGAGGGGTTATTGTAGGGCTTCCAAACCCTGAAAGCCTGAGGAAAGCCTTCAAGGAGGCCTCGGAAAGAGTTAGGAGGGTTAGGCCTGAAGCCAGAATCGAAGGCTTCCTCGTGGAGGAAACAGCCCCTCCAACAGGCATAGAGGTTATCGTTGGAGGCTTGAGAGACCGCCAGTTCGGCCCCACAGTCCTCTTCGGGCTGGGAGGAATCTTCGTGGAGGTTTTGAAAGATTTCTCCCTGAGGGTTTGCCCGGTCAACTTTAAAGACGCCCTAGAAATGTTGGAGGAAATTCGGGGTAAAAGTCTTCTCTCAGGGTTCAGAGGTAAACCTCCCGTTTCCAAGGAAAAGCTTGCCAGCTTAATCCTTAAGGTTTCAAAACTCATGCTGGAGCATCCTGAAGTCGACCAGCTAGACCTCAACCCTGTTCTAGCCTACCCTGACAAGGTTTTAGCGGTAGACGTCAAGGTGGGGATAAAGAGGCCTGAAGAGGGGGAAAGGCTTGAGAGGCCTCCAGCCAGCCTAGAGAAGCTTTTCAACCCTAAAGCTGTGGCGGTTATAGGGGCCTCCCCAAAGCCTGGAAAGCTGGGATACAACGTTCTATTCAACCTTTTAAACCATGGCTTCTCCGGGAAAGTTTACCCTGTGAACCCCCGAGAAAAGGAAATTTTGAAGGTTGAATGCTTTAAAAGTATTCTGGAGGTCCCTGGAGAAGTCGACGTGGCTGTGCTGACCATTCCCGCCGGCAGGGTTTCCCAGGCTCTCGAAGAATGTGGAGTTAAGGGGGTGAAGTTTGCGATAGTGGAGGCTGCGGGCTTCGCCGAGCTGGGAGGGGAGGGAGAAAAGCTTCAGGAAGCCTTAACGGGAAACTTGAGGAAGTATGGGTTGAGGCTTGTGGGTCCTAACTGCGCTGGCGTTGTGAACCTGCATAACGGCTTTATTTCCACCTTCGCCCCTCTTGAAGCCTTAAGGAAGGGGGAAATCTCAATTATAGCCCAGGCGGGAATCTTCGCAGTAGACCTGCTTCAAGTTCACCCTTTAAGGTTTGGGAAAATAGCGTCGCTGGGGAACATGGCTGACCTCGACGAGGCAGACTTCCTCGAATATTTCGCTGAAGACGGGGAAACCAGAGTGATAGGAGTCTACGTGGAAGGCGTGAGGAGGGGAAGACGCTTCCTAGAAGCCTTAAGGAAGGCTTCCCTCAGGAAGCCCGTAGTGGTTTTGAAGGGTGGAAAAACCAGGGAGGGAAGTGTGAAGGTTAAAACCCATACGGCTTCCCTGGCTGGGAACCCAGCAGTCTGGAGGTTCGCCTTGAAACAGCATGGAGCCGTAATGGCTGAAAGCCTGGAAGAATTCTTCAACCTGCTAAAGTTTTTCAGCCTTCAGCCACCCATGGAGGGGCCAAACCTCTCTATTCTAACCTATACGGGAAGCATGGGTATCCTGGCGGTGGATAGGGCGGTAACCCTAGGATTAAAAATAGTTGAATACAGGCGGGAAGCCTTGGAAAGGCTTAAAGAAATAGCCTTCCCGTGGACTAGCAGTTGGAACCCCCTCGACCTAAGCTTCCTCGCGGAAGCCTGGCAGTATAAGGCTTTCATAGAGACTGTTGAAAGGCTCAAGGAGGTCAACGGAATCCTCTGCATGGTTCCCATCCTTAAGCTTTGGGAGCTGGGAAAGGCGGCTGCGGAGGCCTGGAAACGCAGCAAACCCCTCGTCTTCTGCATTCCCATGGCAGACCTCCACTCCGAAAACATTCTAAGATTTGAGGAGAAATATGGAGTAGCTTGCTATCTCACCCCTGAGGAAGCCGTTAACGCTTTGGCAAAAAGCCTCAGATACCACAGATGGCTAAAAAACAGCCGTAAAACCAAATAGTTCACGGGTTTGATGCAAGGTTAGAAATTCCCTTCGATTACCTTATATAAATAAAGATGCAAAATAAAGGTAATCGAGAAACGTCAACGAAAGAAGCAAACATAAACCGTAAAGCCGAAAAATAAGCCAAAATCACCCCACCTTCAAATTTAAAATCCCAAAAAAGGGAATTTGAAAGTTAAATTGATGCGGGGGGTGGGATTTGAACCCACGAAGCCCTTCGGCACAGGATTTCTCAGCCCTTTACATGTCCCCCGGGGTGTCCCCAAGGGGGATCTTAAGTCCTGCCCCTTTGTCCTGGCTCGGGAACCCCCGCATTTAATCCTTAAAGGGCTAGCAAGCTTTTCCATCATAAGGTTTATGTTAAGCCTTACCTTTCGGAGAAATCTTTAAAGCCGCTGTTTCTGGATATTGTGGTGGAGGAGAAGCTGTTGAGCTCTTCTGAAACTGCCCGAAGAAGCTTCCTCAAATATGCTGCCACGGCCATTATTGCAGGTGTAGTGGCGGGGGTTGGAGGCTACAGTTTGGGAAGGTCTACTGGGGAAGCTGAAGCTTCCACCAAAATTGCTGAGCTGCAAAGCCAGGTTGAAGATTTAAGGAAGAAGATTCCGCCTCCCGTCGAAATCCAGGAGGTAACCATTAACCCTGCTAAAACAGTCCTTATAATAGTAGATATGCAAAACGACTTTTGCAAGGTTGGTGGAGCCTTAGGGCCTCAGGATAAGGCTGGAGAACAAGCAATAACCAATGTGGCCTTAAAAATTAGGGAGCTGAAGGAGCGAGGCAAAGCCAAGGGCATGAAGGTTATCTACACTCAGGACTACCATTACGAGAACGATCCTGAATTCAAGATTTGGGGTCCCCACTGCGTCGTGAAGAAGGAAAACGGGGTTGACAAGCCTACCTGGGGGCAGCTTGAAATCCCGGAGCTAACGCCGGATCCAGACGACATTGTGGTTCATAAGGGAGGTAAAACTGTTTCCTACGACTGCTTCTATGCCACCTATAAGCCGGGCGAGATGGATGAGATTTTGGCGAAGCTAGGCGTTGACACCTGCATCGTGACGGGAACCGTATCAAACATTTGTGTGAATGCGGCTGTTTTGGGCTGCGCTCAGAGGATGCCTATGGGCCACACCATTGTCCCGGTGGACGGCATAGTTTCCCTACCCTTCTTCCCCTGGACTCCAGCCACAGAGCTCCACCACTGGAACGCCATTTACAAGGTGGTAATCAGCGAAACAGGCAAAATCAAGTTCGCCTAAACCGCCCAAACCTTTTTCCATTCTTTCCTCTGTAAACCTTTTTGGGAAGCTATGAGGCTTGCCTACTTTTCAGCCCTCGAACAATACGACCCCCAAACAGCGCTTAAACATGCTGTTGAAGCCGAGAAAGCAGGCTTCAGCCTAATAGGCGCCTCAGACCATTTCCACCCTTGGGTTCACAGGGGAGGCCAAGCAGCCTTCGCCTGGGTTTGGCTGGCTAGCCTAGCCGAAAGAACCGTGAGGGTTAGGGTGGGAACCTGCGTTACCGCGCCGCTTCTGCGCTATCATCCGGGCCTGGTGGCTCAGGCCTTCGCAACCCTGGGAGCCCTCTATCCCGGGAGGATTTTCCTCGCTGTGGGGGCGGGGGAAGCCCTCAACGAGTCGCCTTTAGGCTATCCCTGGCCTGGTAGGAGGGAAAGGCTGGAAAGACTTGAAGAAGCCATCCGGGTGATAAAGCTTCTCTGGACCTCAGACTTCGTCGACTTCCAAGGCAAATACTACCGGTTGAGGAAGGCTAAGCTTTACACGAAGCCTGGGAAGCCTGTTCCCCTCTACGTTTCCGCGGGAGGCCTCAGAATGGCTGAGCTAGCTGGACGGTTGGCGGACGGGCTGATAACCAACATGGGAGCTTTCGCCAGGCATGGCAGAAAGATTCTTGAAGCCTTCCAAGCCGGCTGGAAGGGGCGGGCAGGCGAACCTTTCACCAGCATCGTGCTCCATGTTTCCTATCATGAGGATTATGAGGAGGCTTTAAGGGCGATTAGGAGGTGGGCTCCCGTCCTAGTCCCAAAAGTCTTCCAAGAGGACATCTACGATCCGCGGGAGGTGGAAGCCTACGGTGAGAAGGTTTCCTTGGAGAGGCTTGAAGCCATCCACTTGGTGGCCAGCGAGCCTGAGCAGATTATCCGCCGGATAGAAAACTTGGAAAAACAGGGTTTCACCTGTGTTTTCCTTTCCAATTCAAGTCCTCAACCTGAAAAATTCCTTGAGGTTTGCAGGAGACAGATTTTACCTTACTTTGAGGAAGAAAGGGGGAAGGGGAGGCCTTAAAGGGCTTGGAGGGCTCCAGCAATCTCCAGGATGCTGCTACACACACCTGTCTGAGTTATGCTTCCAATGATTTTTCCTCCCTCCACAACGAAAACCCTGCGAACCCTCTTCTCCAACATTAACCTTATGGCTTCCCCTATCCTAGATTCTGGGTCTATGGTCACTAAGGGAGCCTCCATAATGTCTTCCGCCACCGTCTTCTCAGGGTCCAAGCCTTTAACCAGACATTTCTCGAGGATAGCTCGGTCGGTGACCTCTCCGACTGGAAGCCCATCCTTCGTGACTACCACCGTGCCGACGTTGTTTTCAACCATGGCT
The DNA here is from genome assembly GCA_003662515.1 of Candidatus Hecatellales archaeon. Classification (GTDB taxonomy): domain Archaea; phylum Thermoproteota; class Bathyarchaeia; order Hecatellales; family Hecatellaceae; genus B25. The sequence goes on from QMYF01000052.1 coordinate 4,691, forward strand.
TTGGCTACTTCTTTGATGCTGGCGGAGGCATTCACCTCCACCACCTTAGGGTCGAGAATATCTCTAACCCTAACACTTATGGGCATTTCAACCTCCACCACAAATATTTACGCGGACGGGAAGTTTAAACGTTGGGGAGGAAAGGCGCAAAGCTAAAAACCGTTAAAAACCTTTTCAATGGGTGGAGGGCCCGTAGCGCAGCCAGGATAGCGCGGCAGCCTCCTAAGCTGTTGGTCGTGGGTTCAAATCCCACCGGGCCCGCCACTAAAAATCCGTTATCAGCCTTTATTCCAGCAGTTAGGCCAAAATCAGGTTTTTCTATTCTAACATCATTATGCTTTGCTGACGTTTCTTCCTTAGTGAAATCAATAAGGGCCTTAGTTTTTCCGCTAAGACCATTAGCATATCCAATAAGGTTTGTCCAACCATTCACATAACCAGCAACCTTCTCAATAAGCCATCTCCTTGTTGCAGCATTACTCAATAGGACAGGTAAAACCTCAGCCTCAAACTTCCTCAGCTTTCTCCTTATGCAATATTCCAGATACCAGCGGTAGTTGTCATTTGGCTTAAGCTCTCCCTTTAGGTATGCAAGCTCGTTTTTACTGAACATGTTCCCTTCCTCTATTTCACATAGCCTTGCATTATTTGGACGGGTAGGAGAGGATGTGGGCAATACCCCTCTTCCACTTCAGACTTCCACCTCAATTTCCTCTCCTACCCTCT
>QMYF01000053.1 GCA_003662515.1 Candidatus Hecatellales archaeon
CTTCACAACGGTCACCTTTAAGCCTCTCCTGTAGAGGGCTTCAGCCACCTCAAGCCCTATTAGGCCGCCGCCCACCACGAAGGCATGCTGGCCAGGCTTAACATATTCTCCCAGCTGGAGGGCATCCCTCCTACGCCTGAAAGTGAACACTCCCTTAAGGTTGAGGTTAGAAACCTTTAGAAGGCCAGGTTTACCTCCCGTAGCCAGCAGAAGCCGTTTAAAGGCAACCTTCTTCTCCCCCTCAGCCGTCTCGACAGCGGCTTCCCCGGCAGGGTCGGCTTCAACCACTCTGCCTTCAAGAGTTTCCACTCCCGCCTTCTGAAGGCTTTCAGTCAAAACTTGAAGTCTGCTTCCGGGATTTTTGACCAGCTTGACTATGGCAGCCCTACGGTAAGGCTCCTCGTCGGAAACCAGTAAAACACGGCCTTCAGGACTATACTTTTTAAAGGTTAAAGCTGCCCAGGCTCCTGCCACTCCTCCACCAGCCACCAGCAAGTCAACAACCTTCAAGGCCTGAAACACCGGAGAAGAGAAATTTTATAACCACTCTAAACTTCATATGTCCTTCAGCGAGAGAATAAAACTTTTCATGGAGAAGGGAAGGGGGATTCTACGTTTGATTTCAGGGTTAAACTTTAAGATTTTAGTGGTAACTCCTGAGAAGTGTACGGGATGCCGGATCTGCGAGATGGCTTGCTCCCTCCACAAGGAGGGTGTATGCAGCCCTTCAAGGTCTAGGATTCACGTGGTGAAATGGGAGAGGGAAGGAATAGATGTGCCCATGGTTTGCTGGCATTGTGAGGATGCTCCCTGCGCGAAGGCTTGCCCTGTGAAGGCTATCTACCGGGATGAGGAAACTAAAGCCGTCCTCATAGATGAAGACCTCTGTATTGGGTGTAGGGAGTGCATGGCTGTCTGCCCCTTCGGGGGGGTGGTGATGAGCGATGAAGGCAAAATGGTTAAGTGCGACCTGTGCGGGGGAGACCCCTTCTGCGCTAAGCTCTGCCCCACCGAAGCCATCCAGTACGCTAAGCCTTCCAGCTATATTCTGGCGAAGAAGCGTGAAATAGCCCTCAAAGTTATGGAGACCCTCAGGCCTACGGGGTGAAAGAGGAGTGGACGGCTGGAAGGGTAAACTCATCTTCCTAGACCTTTCAAAGGAAAAGGTTAAAGTTGAGCCTTTAGACAGGGATTTCGCCCAGCTTTTCCTGGGAGGCAGAGGGTTCAGCTCCAAGCTTATCTTCGACCTTTACGATGTCTCTGTGGAGGATCCTTTCAGCCCTGAAAACCTGGTTTGCATTTGCCCGGGCCTTTTAACGGGAACCCTTGCACCCACCTCTGGAAGGTTTGAGATAGGGGTGGCACGCTCCCCACTTACAGGCCTCTTCTGCGATGGAAACGCTGGAGGAGCCTTCGGCCCCGAGCTGCGCTACGCAGGCTACGACGGCATAGTTATCACGGGAAGCTCGGAGAAGCCTGTCTACCTTCACGTAGAAGACAGCCATGTGGAGCTGAAGGATGCTGGCCACCTCTGGGGCAAAGACGTATGGGACACTACGGACATCCTTCGAAGCGAGCTTGGAGACGAGGAATTCAAGGTTTTAACCATAGGTCCGGCGGGGGAAAACAGGGATGCCACCTGCGCCGTCCTCTGCGACTATACGAGGGCTGTGGCTGGAGGCGGTGTTGGAGCGGTTCTCGGAGCTAAAAAGCTTAAGGCTATTGCGGTTAGAGGCACGGGAGAAATAAGCCTCGCCGACCCTTCAGAGTTTGAGGCTGTGGCTGTGGAACTTCATGAAGCCATTAGGAAGGCTCCCTTCTACAGGCAGCTTTCCCGATATGGAACCCCCATTCTAGTCTCCATCTTCAGCCATCTTGGAGCTCTTCCCAGCTACGACTGGCAGACAGGCGTCTTCAAGGAGGCTGACAAGATAAGCGGTGAAACCTTGGTTTCCAAGTATTCGGTTAAGTCTAAGGCCTGCTTTGGCTGCCCCATCCACTGTAGCCACTTCTACCTGGTTAGGGAAGGCGAGTATGCTGGAACCATGGGGGAGGGACCCGAATATGAGGCTTTAGGAGGCTTCGGCTCCCGCTGCGGAGTCTCAAACATGCCAGCCCTCCTCTACATTAACAACCTCTGCAACAGGCTGGGCTTAGACGTAATTCAGGCTTCCAGCAGCATAGGGTTAGCCATGCACCTCTGGCAGGACAAGATTTTAGGGCTTGAAGACACGGGGGGCCTAAGCCTAGAATGGGGAAACCATCAGGCCATCATAGAGCTTCTCAAGCAGATGGCTTCCAGGAAAGGCTTCGGGGAGATTCTGGCTGACGGCGCCTTGAAGGCTGCCCGGAAAATAGCGCGGATAAAGGGGCTTCCAGAGGAGAAGCTGGAATACTATGTTATCCATACGAAGGGTTACGCTCACTCCAACGTTGAGCTTAGAGGAAGCAAAGGGATAGCCTTAGCCTACGGAGTAGCCACCAGAGGCGGAGACCACCTTCGAGGCCACGCCACCCAGGAACGCTACGCCAGCCTAGGCCTCTACAAGAAGCCTGAAGACTGGGTTATGGTGGGGGTGCCCCTGGAGATTGCTAAGGCCTGGTATGAGCGGAACGCTTTAGACCCGAAAAGCCCGACAGGGAAAGCCCTCCTAGTCATCTATAACGAGAACCTTTTTGCGGTGGCAGACGCCTTAGGCATCTGCAAGTTTGCCACTTCCTGGCAGAACCTGCCCTTCGGCCCAGAATACATGGCTAAACTGGTCACGGCAGCTACGGGAATCAAATATGACTGGAGGAAGATTCTGGAGTGTGGGGAGCGAATCTACAATGTGGAGAAGGCTTTACAGGTGAGGTATGGATGCCGGAGGACTCACGACTATGTGCCTCAAAGATTCTTCAAGGAGCCTCTGCCTGAGGGCCCGAGGAAAGGTGAAGTCTTAAAACGTGAGGAATACGACCGCATGCTCGACGAATATTATGAGGCTAGAGGCTGGACTAAAGAAGGCATACCTACCAGAGAAAAGCTTGAAAGCCTCAGGCTTAAGGAGGTTTCAGACGACCTAGAGAGGAGAGGAATCCTCTAACCTCCTCCTTTTCTCTGGGTTCTGGTTGGAAGCTTAACAGGGCTGCCGGGAAAGTTTTAAGTTTAAATCTCCTTTTTAGGCTGTTTAATGTGTTGGAGGGGTAGAGGTTTGGCTTTGCTTCCTGAGGTTAAAAGTCATTATGGAAGGCTTAAAATGTATATCGACGGGGAGTGGTTTGACTCTGAATCCGGCGTATACAGGGAGACCACCAATCCTGCCACCGGTGAACCCATAGCTGAATATCCCATCGCTCTCCCGGAGGAGGTCAATAGGGCTGTGGAGGCGGCGGAGAAGGCCTTTGAAGAATGGAAGGAAATGGAGCTTCGAAGAAGAATTCAGTACATCTACAGGTTGAGGGAAAAGTTTGAGGAGCATTTCGACGAGCTTGCAAGAATTCTCGTCCAAGATCATGGGAGAACCATTGAGGAGGCTAGAGGCTCCATCCGGAGGAGCATAGAAAACATTGAGTCTGCCTGCGCCATGGCCTATACGGTGGCTAAGGGGGAACATGTGGACCAGATAGCCAGAAACATTGATGAAACTCTGGTTTACGAGCCTCTAGGCGTATTCGCCATTATTACGCCCTACAATATCCCTGTGCATGCTTGGTCTTCCTTTGTCCCCTATGCTTTGGCTTTAGGCTGCACCGTGGTGGTAAGCCCTGCCACAGCCTGCCCAGTTATTTCCAACTGGATTTTCAAGGTTATGGAGGAGGTGGGCTTCCCGCCTGGGGTTGCCAACCTAGTTTACGGTGGAAGAGAAATAAACAAGACGCTGGTTTCCCATCCCAGCGTTCAAGGGGTGGGCTTCATAGGCTCCACAAGGGTTGGAAGGGAGCTTTACAAGCTTGTGGGCGAGCTGGGGAAGAGGGCTTCCATTAACGCTGGAGCTAAAAACCATGTGGTGGTTATGCCTGACGCCGACCTAGACGTGGTGGTTCCAAGGCTTCTCCGAGCCTTCTACGGGATGACCGGGCAGAGATGCTTGGGCTCCGACGTGCTCATAGCCATAGGCGACGTTTACGAGGAGTTGAAGAGAAGGTTTGTTGAGGCTTCAGCGAGGATGAAGCTGGGCTACGGTCTTGATGAAAGCGTTGAGCTTGGACCTATGACCACCGCTCAGGCCAGACAGCGGGTTTTAGACTTCATCCAGAAGGGTTTGGATGAGGGAGCCAAACTAATCTTGGATGGGAGAAACCCGAAGCTTGAAGACCGGTATGCTAAGGGATACTTCCTAGGGCCAACCATTTTCGACGAGGTTACTCCTGACATGTGGATTATGAAGGAGGAGTCCTTCGGCCCTGTAGCCTGCATTATACGGATGGAAAGCTTGGACGACGCCATAGACCTGATAAACAATAACACCTACTATGGGCATTCAGCCAGCATTTTCACCACCAACATTAACTATGCTAGAGACTTCCGCAGGAAGGTGAACGTTGGAAACGTGGGTATAAACGTGGCTATAGCTCAGCCTTACGCCTTCTTCCCGCTGGGCTCTAGGAAGGCCTCCTTCTTCGGCGGAGCCCACTCGCGAATCGACACCCTAAGGCTTTTCACCGACGTCAAAATCATCGTCTCCTGGAGATATTAACCCTCCAAAGCCCTCCCATTTTTCAGGCGGGATGGGGAAGGCTTGGCTAGGCGGATTGTTGTAAACAGGGATAAGTGTACTGGCTGCGGTATCTGCGTGAGAAACTGTCCTGTCCAGGCAGTAAGCCTAGTGGAGGGTAAGGCGAGTATAGGGGAAAACTGTGTGGGCTGCACTCTCTGCGTGCGAATGTGTCCGCTGGAAGCCTTAACTGTTGAAGAGGTGGAGAAGCCTAAGGCGGCAAAATGTTTCCACTGTCCTGTTGAATGTGAGATTCCTGAGGGCAGGCTGGGAGCCTGCAAGAGATATACGAATGTTAATGGGCGGATTGAGCTGGCTGAGCCCCTAGTGGTCCCGCGGAAGAAGCCTTTAAACGTGGAGGAGGCCGTTAGGGAGAAAGCCTTAAGCAGGCCTTTGCTCACGGGGATCGGCGCTGGAACCACCTATCCAGACCTCAACCCTGCACCCTACATCGTGGAGGACCAGGTGGACAGCGTAGACGTGGTAACCGTGGTTTCTGAAACCCCTCTAAGCTACTGCGGCCTCATCTTGAAAATCGACACGGACAGGAATATTGGCAGGGAAGGAGACCCCGTGAAGAGGGAAGGCGTGAAGGTTGGAACCATCATCATGGAGCAGTATGGGTCGAAGCTTCTCCAAATCGGCGGCGTGAACACCTTCATTCAGAAGCTGGGAGCTGTGGCTGCGAGAACCGTGGTTGACCTGGCCAACGGGGAAAC
>QMYF01000054.1 GCA_003662515.1 Candidatus Hecatellales archaeon
CTTAACCAAGCAGGAAGAGAGAACAAGACAGAAGCTTCAAGAGGTTCAACAGCAAATCCAAGATAGGCTTCGCCAGTTTCAACCTCAAGGCACGGGCGGCTAAAACTTGAAGCTTAAGCCTCTCCAAAGGCTGCTCGAGAAGGTTAAGCCAAAAAGGGTTCTCCTTTTTCTCCACCATAACGCTGACCCCGACGCCCTTTTTTCGGCTAGGGTTCTAGCCAAACTTTTAAGGAAGATTAAGCCGGGCTTAAAAGTTCAAATTGTTGCCGTGGAGGGACCCAGCGCCCTTTCAAGGCTTCTAATGGACAGAGTTCCCGTCCAGCTGGAGGAGTCTCCCAAGCTGGAGAAGGCTGGAGCCGTCTTCCTCGTAGACACCAGCACGCTAGAACAGCTGGGCGAATGGAAGAAGCCCTTAGAGGAGGCTGGTAAGCCTCTAGCCATCATAGACCATCACATGGTTCACCCCGACACGGAGAAGAGGGCTTCCCTCCTCCTAGTAGACCCTGAATCCCGCTCCACAGCCGAAATCGTTTATAGGCTTTGCAGGGAAGCCAAATTAAAGCTTGACAGGAAGGATGCGCTAGGCTTGCTTTTCGCCCTCATCCATGAGACAAGAGGCTTCCGATATGCTTCAGCTGAAACCTTTAAAGTGGCTTCAGAGCTGGCTTCGCTGGGAGCTAGGCCTGAGGAGGCCTTCCAGCTCTCAGCCGAGCCTCCCAGCCGCTCCGAGAAGATAGCCAGAATTAAGGCTGCCAGCCGGGCTGAGCTTCATGAGGCTGGGGAATGGCTTATTGCCGTTTCCCATGTAGGCTCCTTCCAGGCTTCAGCTGCCCGAGCGTTGCTGTCTCTCGGCTTTGACCTAGCCATTGTCGGAGGCGAGGCTGAAGGGGAAATTAGGGTTAGCCTGCGAAGCACTCCAGCCTTCCAAGAGAAAACAGGCATCCACCTTGGCAGAGATATAGCCATGAAGGTTGGCGAAAAGTTTGGGGGGATGGGGGGAGGCCATGCCTCCTCCGCTGGGATAAACTGTCGCGGGGAGCTTGAAGAAGTTTTAAACGAATGTTTGAGGCTGGTTAAAAGCCTTCTTAACGTTGATGAGTAGCTACCCTTTTTAAAGAGCTAACAGAAGGCTAACTGAAAGCAACCATGGCCATAATAGAAGCCCAAAGCTTAACCTACAAGTATCCTAACAGCCAGAAGCCAGCTCTCCAAAACATAAACCTGAAAGTGGAAAAGGGGGAGTTCGTTGTAATCTCCGGCCCCAGCGGCTGCGGTAAAACTACTTTATGCCGCTGCTTCAACGGGCTTATCCCCCACTTCTACGGCGGAGAACTTCAAGGGGAAATCAGAGTTAACGGGCTGAATGTTAAGGAGGTCTCCACAGCCAAGCTTGCAACCCAAGTGGGCTTGGTCTTCCAGAACCCTGAAAACCAGCTTTTCTCCCTAACCGTAGAGAGAGACGTAGCCTTCGGCCTGGAAAACCTTGGCCTTCCACCCCAAGAAATCCGGAGGAGGGTGGACTGGGCCTTAAACCTTGTAGGGCTTTCAGGCTTAAAGGATAAGCCCCCCTTCGAGCTTTCAGGAGGCCAACAGCAAAAGGCGGCAATAGCCTGCGTCCTAGCCATGCAGCCTCCCATCATGGTTTTCGACGAGCCCACCTCCTTCCTAGATCCCCTATCCGCTAGGGAAATCTTCAACATTATAGCTGAGCTTCACGCGAAGCTGGATCTTACAGTTATTGTGGTGGAGCATCGCCTCGAATTCCTCACAGCCCACGCCAGCCGCCTCATCTTCATGGATGAGGGAAAAATCGTTCTTGACGGGAAGCCTAGAGAGGTCTTAAAGGAGGCTTCTGAAAGCTTCAGCGGGAAAATAGGCATCCCGAAGGTGGCTCTCCTCCATCGCAGGCTCACCCTTCAGGGAATAAGCCTAGGCTCGACATCGTTAACCGTGGACGAGCTGGCTGAACCGTTACGGAGGATGCTTCATCCATGATTCTGATGGAGGATGTCTGGTTCAGATATGAGGATGGAACTGAAGCCCTACGAGGAGTAACCCTCCAAATAGAGGATAATTCGGCTTTAGCCGTCATGGGTAAAAGCGGCTCAGGTAAAACCACCCTCATCAAACATTTAAACGGGCTGCTGAAGCCAGTTAAAGGGAGAGTTTTAGTGGACGGGATGGACACGAGGGAAGCCACAGTAGCGCAGCTTTCAAGGAAGGTTGGCTTGGTCTTCCAGAACCCTGACCATCAGCTTTTCGCCGAAACCGTAGAGGAGGAGATAGCCTTCCCGCTGAAAAATTTCGGTTTTCCACCTGAAGAGATAGAGAAGCGGGTGGACTGGGCTTTAAACCTTCTAGACCTAGCCGACTACCGTCATGATTCCCCCCTCTCGCTTAGTGGGGGAGAAAAGAAGAGGGTTGCCATAGCCAGCGTGGTGGCCTGGAAGCCTAAATACCTAGTTTTGGACGAGCCGACCCTCGGCCAAGACTACGGCCGCAAACTTGAGCTTAAAAGGCTTTTCGAGAAGCTTAGGAGGGAAGGGCACAGCATAATCATGGTAACCCACGACGTGGAGTTTGCTGCTGAATGCAAGTTTAAGGTGGCCCTCCTCGTAGACGGCCAAATATTAGCTCTAGGCCCAGCCGAAGAAATCCTTTCAGCAACAGAACTCCTGAAGAAAGCTTCCCTTACGGCTCCCCAACTAGTTGAGCTCTTCCAAAGGCTTGAAGTTAAACCTCCAGTTTTTGAGGTTGAGGAGGCTGAGAGATTCATTTTAAAGCTGGCGGGGAAAGCTCAGCCATGATGGTTTACCGAGGCTTCCTCTTCAAGAAGGCGGACACCCTCCTACACAGACTTGACCCTAGGGTTAAATTCGCCATGGCTTTTGCCATCATTGTTTGCAGCCTCCTTTTCGAGGAGCTTTTAGCCCTAACAGTTTTAACCGTGGTTTTGCTCCCCCTAGCCCGGCTGGGGAAGGTTTTAAAGGAGTGGCTTCAAACCCTTAAAGGCTTAAGCTTTCTAGCCATCTTCATCTTCGCCGTAAACCTAGTCTTCATATTTTTCGGTTCAGGGAAATCTTGGGAGTTTCCGGCCGCCATGGCCCTTCGCTTCCTTGTGGTAGTTTCAGCTTTCTCACTCTTCTTCCTGGTAACCTCTCCAGACGAGCTAGGTTTAGCCCTCCAGCAGAGCAAGATACCCTTCGACGTGGTTTTCGCCTTAACCATGGCCATAAGGTTTGTCCCAGTATTAGCCTTAGAAATCCAGACCATTGCTGACGCTCAACGCTCAAAAGGATTAGAGCTGGACCGAGGAAACCTCCTCATGAGAATCAAGAGAAGAATTCCTCTGCTGATTCCCCTCATAGTTTCATCGGTTAAGCGGAGCCTTGAAATTGCCGAAGCCATGGAGTCGAGAGGCTACGGGTCAGACAGGCCCAGAACAAGCCTCTACCAGCTTAAGCTTAGAAAGGTTGACTACCTATTTTTGCTGGCAATTGTAAGCCTGCTGGCTCTCTCCATCTACATTAAACTTGTTTTCCCACCCTTCACCCTGCTTCCTTAAGGCTTTTAACTGTTTTTCATAGAAACCATTTTAAACGGTATAGGGTGGTAATTTAAAATTCATGGTGGAGAGGTGAGGTTTACCTTGTTCACCCACATCCTTACCCCTATAGACGGGTCCGAAGCCTCCTTTAAGGCGCTTGACGAGGCTGCTAAGCTTGCCCGAAGCTTCGGCTCCAAACTTACTATCCTCCATGTGGTAGACACAAGGCATTTACTCGAATACGAGGAGCAGGAGAGAGAAGACCTCCTGAAGAAGCTTAGGGTTAGAGGGGCTGAAGTTTTAAAGGAGGCCGAAAGCAAGGTTAAGCCTTTCAACATAATTTTTGAGTCTACGATGAAGGAGGGTAACCCCGCCGAGGTAATAGTTGAAACTGCAGATGAGCTTAAAGCTGAGCTTATAGTTATAGGAACCCGGGGGCTCACAGGCCTCCGTAAAATGGTTTTGGGAAGCACCACCTATAAGGTGGTAGAATGGGCTTCCTGCCACGTGTTAGTAGTTAAATAGTTGGGGGCAGCCTCCCTGGTAGAGCTTACTAAAAAGGCTATGGCAGACATTATCAAGGCGGTCTCAGTTAACATAGAGCGGATAAACCCTCAGCAGGTTGAAAAATTCATTGGAATGCTTATTGAGGCTAGGCGGAACGGCAGGAAGATTCTTGTTATTGGGGCTGGGAGAAGCGGCCTGGTAGGCCGAGCCTTCGCCATGAGGCTGATGCACCTTTCCTTCCACGTCCATGTGGTAGGAGAAACCATTACGCCTGCCCTCGAAAAGGACGACGTCCTAGTGGCTATTTCAGGTTCGGGGACAACCACCCTCGTGGTAACTGCGGCTAGAATAGCCAAAAAGGTAGGTGCAAAAGTGGTAGCCATAACCTCGCATCCTCGCTCACCCTTGGGAAAATGCGCCGACCATGTCGTAGTGGTTTACGGTAGAACGAAGCTGGCGAAAAAGAGAGACTACTTTTCCAGGCAAATCCTAGGTGTCCACGAGCCTTTAGCTCCGCTTGGAACCATCTTTGAGGTGGCTACCTCCGTTTTCTTGGACGCCCTCATAGTTGAGCTTATGCGCAAGCTTGGATTGACGGAAAAAGATATGAGGGCGAGGCATGCCACCATAGAGCCGCCCTAAACAAAAACCTCCTTTTCCGGCTTAGCTAACAGCTGGCGGGCAGCCTCCTCCAGCGGAACCCCCCTCTTTAAGGTTTCCCGCATCCATTCCAAGGTTTCCCTTGGAACTTCAACCTTCACGGCGCCTACGCCTTCAAGGTTTAACTCTAAAGACACTTTTTCGCCTTCCTCAAATCTCAGCCTTCCATTACCTATGGTGCAGCCGGTAGCTATCTGAACTCCGTCGAGAATACAGGTGTAGGGTGTTTTAAGGGTGGTCAAGGTCACTTTAGCCTTTAAACGTTCGTCTCCCCTTTGAGCCTTAAGCTTCTCCATGGCGTAAAGGCTTAGGCGTAGACCTAGGGCTGCGAAAGGCCCAAAGTGTCCGTGGAAATCCCTAACCTTGCTGACTAGCTCATCCAGTCTTACGTTTTCTCCCCGCATAGAGGGCTACTCCTTCAATTATCGTTATCGCCGCCAGGATTAAAGTTGTCAGCTGGAATATGGTAAGCTGAACTTCAAGTCTCCCCAGCTGGTCTCTCAACTCCTCCGAGTATTTCGCCTGCTTTAAAGCCTCGAAAAGCTTTTCCCCGTTATATTTGAGAAGCTTGGGCAGGCTTTCAGTTCCCGGGATGGCTCCTGGAAAGTTGGTTAAAACCACGTGGACAGCGTTTACCTCGGAGGCTAGAGAGGTGCCGAAGCTTGTTCCGCTCTGAAG
>QMYF01000055.1 GCA_003662515.1 Candidatus Hecatellales archaeon
CCCTGGTACATATAAGCTCGTTTTTAACGGTTTTCTCTAACCTAATTTTTCTGGGCTTCCTTTCAGCTTCTGCCTCTTCCACCAACATTTAACCTCCAAGTTTAAAGGGGATGATGGAGACCGACGGTAGCTCACGGATGCTTCCATCAACAGAGAACTATAAAAATATAACTTAAAGATTAAACTTCCTTAACCATGGAAAAGGGAAACTCCATGAAGTTTCTTCCCGCAGCGTTTGAGAGATATAGCAGGCAGATGATAATTGAGGGGTTTGGCATTGAAGGACAAAGCAGACTTCGAAGGGCTAGGGTGCTGGTTGCTGGCGTGGGAGGGCTAGGCTGCCCGGCAGCCCTTTACCTGGCCGCGGCCGGAGTGGGAAAACTTCTCCTAGTCGACCGAGAAAATGTGGAGAAAACGAATCTCAACCGTCAAATCCTTTATTGGGAGGAAGATTTAGGCAGGAGCAAGGTTGAGGCTGCTGGAGAGAAGATACGCCGGTTTAACTCGCAGGTGGAAGTGGAAACCCTAAAAATGGAGCTTACCTTTGAAAACGTTTACCCTCTTGTCGAAGAGGTAGACTTAGTTGTAGATGGTTTAGATAATTTTGAGGCTAGGTTTGCCGTTAATAGGGCCTGCGTTGAAGCGGGGAAACCCTTCATCCACGCTGCAGTCCACGGGCTTCAAGGAGAACTTTTAACCGTTATTCCAGGCAAAACCCCATGCTATCAGTGTTACGTTGCTACTGCTCCTCCTGAAAGACGTCCTCTCCCCGTTTTGGGGGCGACCTCAGGCATGCTGGCATGCTTGGAGGTGATGGAGGCCGTAAAAATTCTAACGGGGGTGGGTGAGCCTCTGCTGGGAAAACTCCTCATCTTCGACGGCTACCAGATGGAATTTCGGCTTGTGGAACTTAAAAAACTGGAGACATGTGAAGTATGCAGGGGAAAATGAAAGGGTACTCTGAAATTTTAAGGAGACTTTTGGAGGACCTTCAGAGGAGAGGAAGCCTTCTCGTTTCTTTTTCTGGCGGAGTGGATTCCTCCGTTGTTGCATACCTAGCCTACAAGGCTTTAAAAGATAACTCGCTTGCGGTAACCATAAAGTCGCCTTTAACCCCCTCAGGAGAAATAGAGGACGCCAAAAAAGTAGCAAAAGAAATCGGCATCAAACACTTAATCGTACCTTTCAACGAGCTTAAAATCCCAGGTTTCAACGGGAATCCACCAAACAGATGCTACCTATGTAAAAAGGCCAGGTTTAGATTCCTAAAGAAGCTTGCCGCCGAAAAGGGTTTTAGAACGGTTGCTGATGGAACAAATCTCGACGATTTAAAAGAGTATAGGCCTGGAAATAAAGCTCTAAAAGAAGAGGGAATCTACAGTCCTCTGGCTGCCCATGGCTTGGGTAAAAGGCAGGTTAGGGAAATCGCCTCCACCATAGGTTTATCCGTAGCCAGTAAACCTTCCAACACTTGCCTTGCAACCAGATTTCCTTACGGTTGCAGCCTAGACCTTGAAAGTTTGAGAAGAGTTGACCTAGCGGAAGCCTACCTGAAGCGGAAGTTTGAACTGAAGAAGCTGAGGGTGCGCAGCCATGGAAACCTGGCTAGAATAGAAATTTCAAAAGATGAGTTGGAAGGTTTCCTGGAGAGGCTCAGGGAAGCTCGGAAAAGTCTGATTGCAAAGTTTAGAAGGTTAGGGTTCACCTATATAGCCTTGGATTTGGAAGGGTATAGGTTGGGCTCCTTTGACGTGGATATCCTTAAGGCGGACCGTAACCGTTAAGCCCGACTTTTCAAGGTTGGGGGTGTAAAGTGGGGCATGTTAAATGTTGGAAAGGTTAGGCGGGATTTCCCTCTGCTAAAGAAAGGCGTAATATATTTTGATAGTGCTGCCAGCAGTTTAACGCCCAAGCCTGTAGTAGACAGAATGTTGGAGTATTACTTGGAGTATCGCTCGAACATTGAGAGGGGACTCTACGAGCTTTCCCAGTATGCGAGCGAGCAGTATGAGACAGCCCGAAGGAAAGTAGCCTCCTTCCTGGGAGCCAAACCAGAGGAAATAATTTTCACGAAAAACACAACGGAGGGAATAAACCTTGTAGCTCAAGGCTTAAAACTGCGCAGAGGCGATCGGATAGTTACAACCCTTCTTGAGCATCACTCAAACTTTCTGCCTTGGCTACGTTGCAAACAGAAATTTAAGGTTGAAATCAGGTTTGTAAAGCCTGATGTGAGGGGAATTCTGGATCCAGCAGACTTCGAGAAGGCTGTAAACAACCGCACGAAAATAGTGGCTGTAACCCATGTCTCCAATGTTTTAGGAACTATTTCGCCTGTGAGGGAGATAGTTGAAATCGCCAAGGAGAGGGGCAGTCTAGTCCTAGTGGACGGTGCTCAGGCGGCCCCCCACATGGAGGTGGACGTGAAAAAGTTGGGCTGCGATTTTTATGCGGTTTCAGCCCACAAGATGTGTGGGCCTACAGGTGTTGGAGCCCTCTACGTTAAGGAGGAACATCTCGGAAGGCTTGACCCCCTATGTTTGGGCGGCGGAACCGTGGAATATGTTGGGAGACAAAGCTTCAGGTTGAGAAGAGGCCCTGAAAGGTTTGAGGCAGGAACACCCCCTATAGGAGAGGTGATAGGGTTTAAGGCGGCCATAGAATACTTGGAAAACCTAGGCATGGGAAACGTGGAAACCCATGAAAGAAAGCTTTCAAAAATGCTTTATGAAGGTTTAAGGGAAATCCCTAAGGTTGAAGTTTACAGTCCTGAACCAGAAAACAAGCTTGGGGTAACCTCCTTCAATATTAAAGGTTTAGACCCTCACAAGGTAGCGTTAATCCTCGACTCGACAGCCAAAATAGCGGTGCGCTCGGGTATGCACTGCGCCCAACCCCTCGTAAGGGATATTTTAAAGCAGCCTCAAGGAACCGTGAGAGCATCCCCCTACATTTACAACACCCCTGAAGAAGTGGAAAAACTCCTGTCAACGGTGGAAACAATAGCGAGATGAAAGGCGGCAGACATGCTTGAAGCTGAAAGAAGCTAAGGGGTTTCCAGAGGAAGGCTTCGGCTAAAAAATTTTCTGGGGGTTGAGGAAGGCGAAAAATGCTTTAACCGCGTTAAAGCGCTCCCTTTTCTCTAAAAGAGTTTCTAGAACTCTTCCCTCAACTTCGGAGACGAATTCCTCGGTGAACTTTGCTGAAAGATTTACAAGGCTGTCCACCAGGTCTAAGGCTAAAGGCAGATTTGTAACCTCGTTGAAGAAGTATTTTTCGCCTAGAAAGTTTAGAAGCTTTTCCTCCCCGAGTTTTAATGGATATTCTATTTCGCAGGGAGGAAGACCTTCATAACATTTAACCTGAAGCCTTCTCATTTCCCGGAAGCCTTCAACTTCAAGCCCCAAATTTTCGAAAGGCGTGAAAACCATCTCCTCAGCTTCCTCCAAGGGTTCCTCTCCCAGCTTCTTCGCTAAAGCTCTGCCTGCCAGCCGAGAATAGACTTGAACAGGCGTTTCACCCAAGAAGTCGCGATATTTGAAGAAGTTTCTTGCGGGCATTAATACTGAGAGGATAAGCTTGTCTATCATGGAAAGGAAAGGGTTATTTTTATCTTTAAGGGCAAGATAGCCTCCAATGGCTCTCGTATGGCTTCTCTTGATAACCCCTACAACCTTCCCACTTTTCCTTAAGGCCTCCGTGGCATCAAAGGTTTCCCTGAGAAGCTTATCCTCAACATCTCCATAAAGCCCAGACCTTTTGACGGCATGGGCTCCATAAACGAAACCGTAGAAGCTTCCATCTAAAATTAGGAAGTCGCATTCGTCCAAGGCTTCTAAAGCCATCTTTCTCTCCACGTAGGTGGTTATGAGGCTGAAGGTGAACCTACTTTTATCCTGGGAGAAAACCTGTTTCCTCTTGAAAATTCCCGGCTCAAACCTCTCAGCCCTCTTCTCAACACCCTTAAGGAAAACCACGCCTGAAGCGAAAACCCCGTATCTCACGCCCAACCTTTCACTTAACCTAGGAGACCTTGAACTGTCCACAGCCGCAACCAAGGATAGGCTTGAGGAGGATGGAAGCCTTTTAAAGTGGGGGCCTAACATTCTCCGAAGGTCTTCAAGCTGCTCCTCGAATCGCCCTATGACCTCAGCCAGCCTTTCAGCCTCTTTACCAGCCAACTCGAAAAATTTCTGCTGGAGGTCGTGGGGAAGCTTAACCCACTCTAATTCTCCCTCGTCAAAGAACATTTTCATCGAGCCCCCTCAGGAGGCTTATAGGTTATGAGGAGGGGGACGGGTGAAGGGTTCATGGCCCCAGAGAAGTAGAATCTTCCAGGCTTAAGCTGGAGAAGCTGGTCAGGCTTTATGTCGTAGGGTGAAAGCCATTCTGAAGCCCCACCCTCGCCGCCAGCATCCAACGGATGAATTCTGCCGAAGAAATGCGTGTTAATATTTCTTCTGACTGAAGCGTTGATGCCTATTTCGCCTCTGATTCCCTGGGAGATCAGCGTGAGGTTTAGCTTACGTTTTCTGCCCAAGGCTGCAAGGTTCTTTATCATTTCCGTGGTGTTGTTTTGGATTCCTCTGGCATCCCAGGGAGCATATTGGGGAGCCTCATCGATGATGAGGGAAAGGTTGAGGTCTTCTCCAGACTCCATCAGGTCGTAGAGATGGTTTGAAAGGGAGAGGAAAAAGCTTAGCTTGGCTTCGGCCAGAGTCCCACCCATATCGACGATTAAAACCTTTTTTTCTTTAAGTCTGCCCATTAAATCTTCAATGGTCAGGGTTCCCATTATAGGCCGGAGGTCTCGCGGCTTAAGTTTCCGGAAGGCTCTTCGAGCCGCCCTTTCAGCAGCCTCCTGATAATCCGGACGTTTAATTTTCCGTACCGATTCAAAAACAGACTCCTTAAGCTGCCTGTGGAGAAGGTTTGCTGGCTCCTCTCCAGCTTCAGCAGCGTTCAAAGCCTTCTGCACCCATTCAGTCCAACTTTCAACGAAAATTTCAAAGCTGTCTCGCACATTGCTGCTTCCACCGAAGTTAGATGTTTTATCGTTGAGGTAGCTGAGCACAGCTTCCTCGTCTAGGGCTATCTTAGAGATTTCCACTACTTCAGCATTGCTTGAAGAGGCGTAGTGGGGGGCGTAATCGGTACCGCTCCAGTCTAAGATTAAAACCCTGAAGTCTGCTTTAAGATAGAGGGGAACAAGCACGTAGCGGGTGAACCAGGATTTACCGCTGCCCGTGCTCCCATAAACGCCCACATGGTAGGAGAGAAATTCCTTTAGCACGGGAACCCTCCAGGACTCATGGCCTTCCACGTAGGCGTCCATCCACACCACATCAGCCTCTTTAACCATAAGGC
>QMYF01000056.1 GCA_003662515.1 Candidatus Hecatellales archaeon
GGAGGCTAAGAAACGTTATGCCGGGCTGCTTCCCGACGGCAGGGTGGAGATTGTGGGGCTTGAGGTGGCTAGAGGCGACTGGTGTGAGGCTGCAAAGCAGGTTCAGGAGAAGGTTATAGAGATAGTGCTTAAGGAGGGAGACCCGTGGAAGGCTGCCGGCTACGTCCGCCAGTGGATTAAAGATTTCAGGGCTGGAAGGTTCAGGCTTGAAGATGTAACCATCTGGAAGACTTTAACTAAGCCTCTTGAAGAGTATGAGGTTAGAGCTCCCCATGTGGAGGCTGCCAGGAAGCTTATGGAGAAAGGCTGGAAGCTCACCTATGGGGACAAGGTTGGCTACGTCATCGTGAAGGGAGCCGGGAAACTCTACCAGAGGGCTGAGCCCTACTTCATGGTTTCCCCCGAAGACGTTGACTTAGACTATTACGTGGAAAACCAGGTGGTTCCAGCTGCCCTTCGCATCCTCAACATTTTCGGCATAGACAAAAAGCAGCTTATGGCTGGTGTTCCAGCTAGGAAAGAGGGGTTGCTTAAATTCTTTGAGATGTAGCGTTTAAGGTTTATAGGCTTCCAAGCTTCTAGGCGTCTCAGCCTCTAAGGCTGGGGGCCAAAGCGCACATGGGGCAATCCGACGGTTCAACTCAGCCTCCAGACCTGCTTATATGGATTTTAACAGGGAAATGCAATCTAGCTTGTAGCCACTGCTACGCTTCAAGGTTTAGAAGCCTCAGAGAGCTAAGTTTAGCTGAGGCTTTGAAGGTTTTGAGGGATGCATGGGAAGCCGGCGTGGAATATGTGAGCTTTACAGGGGGAGAACCCTTACTTCACCCCCCGCTTTTCAGGCTTCTGGAGGAAGCCTACGATTTAGGGGTGGGTGTAAGCATAGTTTCAAACGGTTCAACCATAAGCAGGGAAACCGCCCGAAGGCTTTCCACGCTTGAGGTTCACGTATACCTCAGCGTGGATGGAAGCAGGGTTTCCCATGAAAAACTTAGGGGGAATGGAACCTGGAAATATGTGGCTGAGGCGGCAGCCCACCTCAAAGATGAAGACGTAAGCTACTCCACCATCACGGTTTTAGCTAGAGAAACTCTAAGGCATCTGGGAGAGGCGGTAGAGTTCGCCAGGCGTTTCGACGCTGAGGAAGCCTGCATTATACCTGTGATACCTTCAGGGAAAGCTTCGGCCAGCATGCTCCCCCCGGCTGAAGAAGCCTTAAAAGGCATTTTAAGCTTCGTGGAAGCCTGCAACCTTGCAGGGATTCCAGCCGAGGTTTGGTGTGCACCCTACATGAGGCTTTACGTGGAACCCTCAAAGGCTGCCGTTTACCGTTGCAGAACAGACCATGTAGCCGACATGGATGTGGAGGGAAACCTTCTCCTCTGCGACGTCTTAGACTTCAGGCTGGCTAATGTCAGGCGGGAAGGATTCGCCAAGGCTTGGGAAACCTACCTTCAGCACCCCTTCCACCAAGAGGTAGGGAAGCCCGTTGAAAGTGAACCCTGCTCCAGCTGCCCTGTCCGAAGCAAATGTATGGGCGGATGCTACGCTAGGGCTCTCCTCGTGGAGGGAAGCCTAAGGCAGCCTGACCCTCTATGCCCGAGGGTGGAAGCCTTCAGGAAAGGCGAGCTTCAACCCACAACCTTATAGACAATGTCTTTCTCGCGAACCCTGTCTTTCACTTTTATTCCCACGGATTGACCTGGCCCTGCCTCCTGAACAGGCTTATGCTCCACCTGCATGGATTCAACGGTTTGCTCAAAATTGGTGGTGGCGCCTCTAATCAGGATTTTATCTCCCAGCTTTAGGGGGGCCTTCAACTCCACAACGGCTACGCCTATCCGGGAAAAATAGTGGGTAACCCTTCCCACCTCTACCAGTTCGCCGCTCAAAGAGGACACCAGAAATTAGGTTAACCTTCTTCAGCCACATTAATATTTGCCTTCCACCTTAAAGGTTCAAGAAGGCTTGGGAGCCATGGCTAAAATCTATATTGCCGGCCCCCTCTTCACCGAAGGCGAAAGATGGCTTCTAGAGCGTATAGAGGAGATATGCCGGAGAGAAGGCTTCGAAACCTATCTTCCCCACCGGGAGGCTGAAAGGCTTCCCAGCCTGGAAGCCATCTACCAGAGCCACATGAAAGCTTTGAGGGAATGCGATTTTATGGTGGCTTTGCTTGACGGTGCAGACGTGGACAGCGGAACCTCCTTTGAGATAGGCTATTTTAAGGCTTTAGGAAAGCCTGTGGTGGGTGTTAGAACCGACTGGAGAGCTTTACATCTCCCTAGGAGAGGGCAAACCCCTGAGGTGAATCTTATGATCAGGTTTTCCCTGGACAGGTATGTTAGAGGCTTGGAGGAGCTGGAGGAAGCCTTGAAGGCTTTCAGCAGGCTTTAACGTGAAAGCTTATAAGTTTTAGTTTCACCTTTTTAATGGCCTGCTTCCCTTTGGGCGGAGGGTAAGCTTTGCCCTACATGTCTGGAGCTAAGGCGTTGCTGGAAAGCCTGCTTCAAGAGAAGGTTGAGGTTATCTTTGGAATTCCCGGCGGAGCCATAATGCCCGTCTACGACGAGCTTTTAAATTACCCTATTAGGCATGTGCTGGTGAAACATGAGCAGGCTGCAGCCCACATGGCCGACGGCTATGCGAGAGCCAGCGGGAAAGTGGGCGTGTGCATGGCTACCTCCGGCCCGGGAGCCACCAACCTGGTTACCGGGATAGCCACAGCCTACATGGATTCCAGCCCCATGGTGGCTTTAACAGGGCAGATTCCCACCAAAATGATTGGGAAGGACGCCTTTCAGGAAGCCGACATCATAGGCATTACAGCCTCCATCACCAAACATAACTTTCAGCCTAGAAGCCCCGGCGAAATCCCCTTCACCGTGAAGGCAGCCTTCAGGATAGCTCAAACCCCCAGGCGGGGGCCCGTGCTCATAGACCTTCCCAGGGATGTTCAAGTTGACGAGGCTGAGATAGATTTCAACGTGAACCTGGAAGGTTTCCCCCGCAAGTTTTACCCTGACGAGCCTTCCCCCTCAGCGGTGAGGGAGGCAGCCGAGCTTCTTGTTAAGGCTGAGAAACCTTTAATCCTGGCTGGGGGAGGCGTTATAGCGGCAGACGCTTGCAGGGAGCTTAGAGCGCTGGTTGAGACTTTAAAGGCTCCGCTGGCCATAGCCCTCATGGCTAAGGGATGTCTCCCCGAGGATCATCCCCTCTATTTGGGGCTTCTCGGCATGCATGGAATGCCCTACGCCAACCAGGCCTTAACCGAGGCAGATGTCATCCTAGCGGTGGGCTTCAGGTTTTCCGACCGAACCATCACCACCGACATGAAACTTCAGCCTGACGCTAAGCTTATCCACATCGACATAGACCCTGCTGAAATCGATAAGAATATTCCGGCAAGCGTCCCCATCCTGGGAGACGCTAAGAAGGCTTTAGCCGCCATCCTAAGCCAGGTTAAAGGGAAGGTTAAACGTGGGAGAACCAAGGCCTGGCTGAAGCATTTAGAGAAGCTTAAAAAGGGCTATCACCCCTCTTGGATGGATTCCCCGGAGAGGAAGGGCTTCCTTAAGCCTCCACGCCTCATGAAGGAGATTAGAGAGCTGCTACCTCCCCGGGGGATAGCCGTAACCGAGGTTGGGCAAAACCAGATGTGGGCTGCCCTCTACCTGAAAATCTACCATCCAAGAACCTTCATAAGCTCTGGAGGCTTGGGAACCATGGGCTTCGGCTTTCCAGCAGCCCTAGGCGCCAAAACAGCTAGGCCGGAGGTCCCCGTGGTGGATATTGCCGGGGATGGAAGCTTCCTCATGAATGAGCGGGAACTAGCCACCTCGGTGAACGAGCACATCCCGGTGATAGTGGTAGTTTTGGATAACAGGATGCTGGGGATGGTAGCCCAGTGGCAACGCCACCTTTACGGTAAACGGTATTCCAGCGTTCAGCTGGGTGAAAGCCCGGACTTCGTGAAGCTTGCTAAGGCTTATGGGGCTGAGGGAGTTAGGGTGGAGAGCTACCGCGAGTTTAGGAAAGCCTTTAAAGAGGCTTTGAAAAGCGAGGTTACCACGGTTATCGATGTTCCTGTCTCACCGGAGGAAGACGTCTACCCGATTAATCTGCCTAGAAGTCTTCAGAAGAAGGCTTTCCAGCCGCCCACCTGAAAAGTTTCAGGTAGGCTTTCAACCCTTCTAAGGCTTTTTCTGGATGAAAGATGAGGTAGACTATTCCTCCCCCTATCACAGCGGCTAAGGGTGTAAACTGCACCGCGTAGAAAGTGTAGAGAGTGGTGTTCCCAGCCAGGTAGACGGCTAGATAGGTGAAGTAGGATGTCCAAAACCAGGCTAGGCAGGTTCCTAAACCTCTTATTTCCCCTTTTAAGGCTAGGGGAAGAAAGATTAGGGTTAGAGGTATCGTCATTCCTGTAAGAAGGAAGTTTGGGGTAGCTGTTAGAGGCGGGTTAAAACTTAGAGGGAAAGGGTTAAAGCCGAAGAGGAGACCGAAAGGGCTTGTGGAGGGAGGACCTGTAGGCCTAGCTGTAGCATACCACCGCATAGCCCAAAGAATCTTCTCGATCCAGGCTTCGAAGCCTCCAAGATAAACTATCACGGGGGCAGAAAGAGCAAGGAAGACTGATGCTGTTAGGATGGGAAGCAGAATTATCCAATGCTTCCTTGGATTGTTTTTGAAGCTTACCGTTAGGAGAGCCAGCAAAGGAGTGAAGCCTGAAAACTTAACGGATCCCGCCAAACCCAGGGCTAGGGCGGAAGCCTCCCTCCCCAAGGTTAAGGCGAAGTAGAGGGCTAGAAGCGTGAAGAAGGAAAGGTAAATGTCCAGCATAGCCACCATGCTCATGGCTCGAAGGGTTTGGTCGGTGGCTGCGAAGAGGGCGGCAGCCAAGCCTGCCAGCTCCCCAAAAATTTTTCTGGCGGTAAGATAGGCGAGGAAGACTATGGCTGCGCCTAGGAGGAGGCTGGGTATTCTCCAAGTTGGAGGCCTATCGTCCGCCAGCAAAACTAAGCCTAGAATGTATTTGGCGAGGGGTGGATGTTCCAGGTTTAAGTATTCAAGGATGCCGTCATGGTCGGGGTAAGGATACCCCCTGTAAACTCTTAGGCCTCCCAGCTGTTCAAGCCTTTTTAGAGACTCCTCCGATGCGAGGAGGGCGAAGGCTTCAGGCCATCCTGTTGCCAGCTCTTCCCGGTAGCTTGCCTTAACCAGCCTGTAGGGCTCATCCAGCCTGGAGAGTAGGTCCATGGCTTCGAGGTAGTCGTGGAAGCTTAGGGCGGTAACCGTCGCGTAGGAAAGGTTTCCCTCATGGGAGCTGGCGGTTAAACCCC
>QMYF01000057.1 GCA_003662515.1 Candidatus Hecatellales archaeon
ATTCCCTTCCGCAAGGAGAAGGGAATGCTCCGCCATAAAGGGTTTAAGAGCCTTCAGGAGCTTTCCAGCTTTCTGGCTTCCTTCACCCCTTCAGACGCCTACTATTCTTCCGCCTACTATGAGAATCCAAGCTTTGAGGATATGGCTGGGAAAGGCTGGCTTGGGGCAGACCTAATATTTGACATCGACAGCGACCATCTCCCAACACCCTGCAAAAACGTTCACGACAAATGGAAATGTTTAAGCTGCGGCTTTGAAGGCGTCGGAATAGAGCCTGAAAGCTGTCCCCGATGCGGCGGCAAGAAAATAGAGGCGGAAAAATGGGTTTGCAACCTGTGTTTGGAGGCTGCTAAAAGAGAAACCCTGAAGCTTTTATCGTTTTTAGAGGAAGATTTCGGCTTCCCACCCAGCCGGATAGAAGTAGTGTTTTCAGGCCACCGTGGATACCATCTCCATGTTTCGGACAGCCGCGTCTTAAAGTTGGGCTCGGAGGAGCGGAAAGAGATAGTCGACTATGTTTCGGCTTCAGGCTTAAACATTTCCATTCTTCTACCTGAACTCGGAAAGGTGGAGTTTTTCCAGGTCGATTTCACCGCTGAAGGATGGAGGGGAAGGCTGGTAAAGGCAGCTTACAGCCTCCTCCACAAGCGGAAGGAAGAATTGGAGGAGCTCGGCGTGCCGGAAAGACTTATAAAAACCATTGAGGAGCAAAGGGAGAACCTTTTGCGTGAGCTGGATGAGGGAAGGCTTCCGAAGGCTTCTCGAAAGTTTTGGGAGAACCTCTTCCGGGAGGCCGTGAAGCTTGAGGCAGCAGCCGTAGATACCGTGGTCACCACAGACACGCACAGGCTTATAAGGCTGCCTGGAAGCCTCCACGGGAAAACGGGCTTGAAGGTTGTTAAGGTCAGCCATGAAAGGCTTCCAGACTTTGACCCCTTCACCGACGCGGTGGCTTTCCCGGAAGAGGAGAAAATAAAAGTGTTTATTGTGAAATCTAAACCTGTTAGGTTTAAAGGTGTGGAATACAGGTTTAAGGCTGGAGAGCTAGTGGAGGTCCCCCTGCCTCCAGCCCTTTTCCTGCTCGGGTTGAAGGTAGCCCGTCTCCCCAAGCAGGCTGGAGGATAAAATCTTGTTCGACGAGCTTTATGAGGCCTGGCTTCAGGAGAACGAGAATCCTGAGCTTCAAAAATTGAGGGATGACTTCTACCGTAGGCTCTCCAGCTACCTTAAAAGCTTAGAGGCAGGGGAAGCAGATGAAAAGTCGCTTAAGGGGAGACTGAAGGCTCGGGAATTAGAATGGGCTAAAAAACTTGCCTTAGACCTTTTAAAGTTAAGGTTCGAGAAGATTCTCCGTTTTTCGCTGGGGGAATCCTCTAAGGCTTTAAACGCCACCCAGGAAGAATTCTCCTTTTACAACCGTTTAAAGGAGGCCTCTAAGGCTGCTGAAGAATTCTTTGAGGAGGTTATTTCAGGCAGGCTTGGAGAGCCGGAGGAGAAGCTTGTTTTAGTTAGGTTTCTTAAGGATGCTCCCGCCCTCGTGGATTCAAACCTTAAGAGTTATGGGCCCTTTAAGGCGGAGGATGTAGCCTATCTTCCAAGGGAGCTAGCGGAAGGTTTAATTAGGCATAACATTGCTAAAAGGGTGAAGGCGCAATGAAGTTTCCAAGGACCCTAAACACTTACTGTCCCAGATGTAAAACGCATACCCCCCACACGGTTTCCCTCTACAAGAAGGGTAGAGAGAGGAGTTTGGCGGCTGGAGCCCGCAGACACGAATGGGAAAAGCATGGGTATGGTGGACAGAAGTATCCTGAGCTGAAGCGTCCGGCTAAAACCACGAAGAAGGCTACCATGAAGCTTACCTGCAAAAAGTGTGGATACACTTCCCTGCGGGAAGGTATTAGGCTTAAGAAGGCTGAGCTGAAGTGAAGGAGGGAGGGAAGCCTTGCCGAAGCTTAAGGAGATTATCCCTAAGCCTCGAAGCATGTTTATAAGGGTTAGATGTCCAGACTGCGGAAACGAGCAGATAATTTTCGACAGGGCAACTCGAACGGTCACCTGCAACCTTTGCGGAGCCATTATTGGGGAGAGCACTGGAGGAAAAATTCTTTTAAGAGGGGAAATAGTGGAGAGGCTGGGCTGATGGATCCCAGCGGCGAGGAAGAGTTTCCTGAGCCTGGAGAACTTGTGATTGCTACGGTTGAGGAGGTTAGGGATTACGGTGCCTATTTAAGCTTGGACGAGTATGGCGGGCTTCGAAGCTTTCTTCACATTTCTGAGGTTTCTACAAGCTGGGTTAGAAATATTCGGGACTATGTTAGGCCTGGACAGAAGGTTGTCGCCAAGGTTTTGAGGGTTGACCCTCAAAGGATGCATGTTGACCTTTCCCTGCGAAGAGTTAGCGGGAAAGAGCGTCAAGAAAAGCTGATGGAGTGGAAGAAGCGGAAGCGGGCTGAAACCCTCCTAGAAAATATTGGGGCTAAGCTGGGGGTTGAAGACCCTAAAGCCTTCGCTTTGGAATATGTTGCTAAGCTTGAGGAGAAGTTTCCCAGCGCCTATGCAGCCCTAGAGGAATTCGCTGAGAAGGGAGAGCAGGTTGGAGAGAAGCTTAAGTTTCCCCCGGAGGTTTCTAAGGCTATAGCTGAAATAGCCAAGCAGAAAATCAAGCTTCCCACAGTTAAAATTAAAGGCGTATTCCATTTGACATGCCCCGGGCCTAGAGGCATAGAAGCCATTAAGGATTCCCTCCTAAACTGCAAGGCTTCTAAAAGGCTGAAAGGTGTGAAGCTGGAAATGTATACTGCTGGAGCGCCAAAATACATGGTGGAAATTACGGCTAAAAACTGGAAGGAGGCGGAGAAGGCTTTAAAGGAGCTTGTAGACTGCGTTTTAAAGCGGATTACCAGGCATGGCGGTGAGGGAAGCTTCGAGAGGAAGGAGTAGCTGGCGATGGGCCTGCTTAAACGCTGCATCCGCTGCGGCGAATACACTTTAAGCCAGACGGTTTGCCCGCGCTGCGGAGGGGAGCTTCGGAACCCTGCTCCGCCGAAATTTTCCCTTGAAGACCGCTACGGGAAATATAGGAGGGCTTTAAGAGAGCTGGCGATGGAGCAGAGTTAACCCTCAACTTTCAATATAATAATCTGAGTTATAAGTTCTGCCTCCTTCAACTTCTCATGGGAAGGAGAAACGTAAACTATTTGGAAATGTTTAAAGTTCTCCTCGGTTATCAAGCCTATGGCATAGAATATTGCTTTTCCGAGAAGGGTTTCAGCGTCGGGGAAGCCGTCTCCATTCTTATCCACAGAGTTCAAAGTGATTTCAGGCTTAATTTCGTGGGCTGCCCTAGCCATCCAAATCCAGCTTCCCTCGTCTCCAAAGCCTGCGGGCAGGTGGATTCCAGCTATCTGTGGATGTTTAACAGTGGCTATAGAAACTAGCAGGTAACGACAGCCTAACTCTTCTTTGAGAATTCTGGCTGCCTCCTCCTCGCTGGAGAGCAGAGCGAGGGATAGCAGGGCGGCTTTTTCAGGCTTAAGGAGGGAGGCGTCGGTTAAGGTTGCCTTTCCGGCTAGGGCTTCCAGCCAGTAGCCGTGGGTCCACCAGGCAGCTACAGGCTCTCCGGGAGGCAGGTTTTCCTTCAGCCATTGGAGGGCGTCCAGCCAGTCTTCAGCCTGCTCTCCGGTGGGCAGGCTTGAGGATACAATGGGCGGAGGGTTGGAGGCATAGGTTACGGTGTTGGAGAGGGTGGAGGCTATTAGAAGGATGAGGATGGCTGGCAGCAGGAAGGCTACCTTTGATACGGGTGTCCTACGCAGGGATTTCCCTCTCCCTGAGAGGATTCTCCCTGAAGCTTTGAAGAGTTCTGAGAGGAGGAGGGCGGCTAGGAGGCTTACCGGGATGGAGGCTAGGATTTCCATGTGGATGAGGCTGGAGGCTGCGTAAAGTGAGGTTAAAAGGAATAGGGTGAAGTAGACGGCTGGAAGCTCGGCTTTCCTCAGGGAGAGCAGGCAGCCGGCTATCGCGAAGAAGATTAGGCTTCCAAAGGAGAGGAAGAGGGAAGCCCATGTTCCCTGCCTGAAGGCGAGGACCGATTCGCCTAGGATTCCAGTTAAGGTTTCTGTTCTAAAGGCTGGATTTAAGGCGGCCCAAACCTCCTCCGCCTGAATGCTGGTTATTCCTGCGAGGTGGGAGGCAAAACCAACGGCAGCCGTCAAAGCCACGCTTAAAGCTAAGGCTTTCCTAAGGGGGAGCTTCAGGGTTAAAGTGGGATAGGTGAGAGCCAAAATTATTCCGAGCAGGACTGGAAGGCCGCCTGCTGAGAGAATAACGGTTGCTCCGGGCTTTGGGAAGCATAGAGCCGTCAGGACGCCTATAAGCACGGTTATCAGGTAGGCTGAGGAAAGCTTTCCAGGGTCTCCCTTCTTAAGGGTGAAGGCTACTAGGAGGAAGGCTGCCATAAGCAAGCCGGCGTAGTAGCAGGCTTCCCAGGAGAGGTTTAGGTAGGCAAAGGCTAGGCCGGAGGCAACAGCGAAGGCGAGGTTTCTCCTCCAAGTTTCAGCCTTCGAGGCTTTAACTATCAGCAGGGAGAGGAGGGCTAACGTGAACATTCCTACGGTTGAAGGGTCAAGCTGTCCTGCTAGGCTTCTCACCGCGTAGACGGGTGTGAAGGCTAGGAGAAGGCTTGCTAGCAGGCCTGCCCTACGCCCAGCCAGCTCCACTCCGAGGAAGTAAACGGTTAAGCAGGTTAAGGTTGCCATTACCGGCGGGAGGAGGAAGGAGGCTGTTTCCAAGGTTAAGCCTAGGGGTTGGAAGAGTTGGGTGAAGGCCGCCACGGTTAGGGGGACGCCTAGAAAGGTGGTGGCCGCCACGTCTCTGCCTTCAGGATACCATGAAAGCTTGTCTATCCAGCCTTGGGGCTGAAAAATCCAGGAGTAACCCTGCTCCACCATGTGTTTAGCCACGTAGTAGTGCCAGTAGGATTCGAGACCTGAAAGGTAGATTCCCCATTTTGCTGGGAGAATTCTAAGAAGGAAGGCTGCGGTGAGGGTGGCTGTTAGAAGGCTGAAGGTGAAAATGTTGCTGGAAACGGTTTCGGAAAGCTTTTCTAGGAAGGTTTCCCAAAGGTTTCTGGTTTCTGCCATTCTGGCGAGGCCACCTTTAAC
>QMYF01000058.1 GCA_003662515.1 Candidatus Hecatellales archaeon
AGAGGGGGGGTCGCCCTGGAGCTGGAGGGTTCTGCGACATTTCACGGGAAGCCTCCGTCCACGCGTGTACGTCAATACTCATAGGTCCAAGACAGGCCTATCCAACGTCAACGTCTCTCGACCGCGAGGCTGCAAACTTAAGCCCCATACAGGAAAACTTCAACCAAAGCCATATTCAACCCTTTCTTGGTGAATTTTTTAGCTGGAAGATTTTAAGGCTTCTGAAAGGGTTTTAACAGCGCTAGTAAGTTCTGCCAGTTGCTGCTGAAGCTCCTTTCCAGCCACGAGGTACCGTCGGGGGTAGGGGATCTCTACACCATGCCTGTCGAACTCCTTTTTTATTTCGAGGTGGAGGTCTCTAGCCATCCTCCAGGCGGTAGGCTGATCCTTCGCCCTAGAAAGCAGTCTGAGCAGGATGCCTGAATCCTGAAACTCCATGACCACAGCGCTTGGAATCCCATTGGTGGGGAGGCAGTCTGGATGCCTTCTAGCCGCCTCAACCATCAGCCTCATAGCCTTCTCCAAGTCTGACTCATAGCTTACCTGAACGTAGATGGGAACAAGCATGGTAGGATCCTCTACGCTATAGTTTATGATTACCTCGTTTTGAAGCGTGGAGTTGGGGACCACCAGCCTCCTGTTATCCCAAGTTCTGAGAACCGTGTGCATGAGCTTCATGTCCTCCACGAAGCAGAAGTCCTCTCTGAACCTTATGGCGTCTCCTATGCGGAAGGGCTGCGAAATGGAGGCCACGACCCCTGCGATAATGTTTGAGAGGCTGGACTGGGCTGCGAGGCCTATCACGATGGAGGCGAAGCCTGCAGCCACGAAGATGGAGGCTATGGCTCCCTGAGCCTCAGGGAAGGCTGTAAAGGTGGCGGACATAACGCCTATGAGGGCGATAACTGAGATCACAAGTCGTCTGAGGAAGGCGAAGGTAGTTAGAAGCCTTGCATTCCTCTCCGCTAACCTTCCAAAATACCTAGCCAAAACCGAGTTTACAAGGTAGACGATGGCGAAGGTTATGGCTAAACCGGAAATGAAAGTGGCTACAGCCCAGAAGAGCTCACTACTTAGAGAGAGTTCTACCAAAGACTTTCACCTCTTCTACAAGTCGGGGGGATGCTTAAAAGTTTACCTATTCGGCTGTGGTTTTCTCGAAGCTCCAAACGGCCACCAAGAAGTGGCGGATGGAGGAAGCTGTGAGGATGGTGAGGGAGGTGGGAAGCGGTAGGAAGCCCATTCCCGTTAGGGCTCTCCTTGAAAGCTCCACCCCGTAGACCAGCGGATTCAGGTAGGCTGCCAGGGCTGCTGGACCAGGCAGAGCGTCGACGGGATAGAAGGCTCCGCTTAGAAAGAAGATGGGCATAGCTAGCAGCATGTTGACAAGCTGGAAGCCTTCGAAGCTTTTAAGCTTGGAGGCTAGAATCGTTCCGAGGGCTGCAAACTGGAGGGCGGTGAAGAAGGCGGCTGCCAGCACTAAGGGGAAGCCTGTAAGGTTTAGGCTTGGAACCATGAGGAGGGCTAGGGCTAATATGATTACGCCTTGAAGCATGGCAATGGTTACGTCGCCGAGAATTCGGCCTAGGATGGTAGCCGTCCTAGAGGCTGGAGCTACAAGTATCTCCTTAAGGAAGCCGAACTCCCTGTCCCAGATAATAGAAGTACCTGAGAAGAAGGCTGTGAAGAAAACAGCCATCATGACTACTCCCGGAGCAAAGAAGGTTAGGTAGTCTATTCCGCCGAAGACTGGGGCTCCCCGGAGGGCTGAGGTGAAACCTAAGCCTAGGAAAACCATCCAGAAGATGGGCTGGAAGATGGAGCCCACAAGCCTTGAGCGGGCTCTAACAAACCGTTTAACCTGCCTATACCACATGACGTAGGCTGCACTTGCGGGGCTGACCATTCACCTCCACCATCTATGCCTAATCCTGATGGCTTCCATTCCGCTAACCTCCTCATCCCTAAGCTTTCTCCCCGTCAGGTGGAGGAAGACATCTTCAAGCGTAGGCTTATGGTAGGTTACCTCCCTAATCTTCACAGCCAAGCCTTCAGCCTTCTCAAAGATTCTGGGGATGGCCTCTGAAGCCTTAATCGTTGAAACGCTTATTTCGCCGGGTTTGACCATTTGAACCCTGCAGCCCTCAACGTTCTTCAAGCCCTCAGCCATTCTTGCAGC
Organism: Candidatus Hecatellales archaeon; assembly: GCA_003662515.1. Taxonomy (GTDB): domain Archaea; phylum Thermoproteota; class Bathyarchaeia; order Hecatellales; family Hecatellaceae; genus B25. The sequence goes on from QMYF01000058.1 coordinate 2,180, forward strand.
GTCTTGAAGGCTGTTGGAGGCAAGTTTCACATAGACCATTTCGCTTCCCAAACTCTTCTCCAGTTCTTCAGGCGTGCCTAGGGCTATGATTCTGCCATGGTCTATGATGGCTGTTCGATGGCATAGCCTTTCCGCCTCATCCATGTAGTGGGTGGTGAGGAAGATGGTTACACCCTCCCTCCTAAGCTCTAAGATGTAGTCCCAGATGCGGTTTCGGCTTTGGGGGTCGAGGCCTAGCGTGGGCTCATCTAGGAAGAGAACTTCAGGCCTGTGGAGGAGGGCTGCGGCTATCTGAAGCCTACGCTGCATCCCACCGCTAAACCTCTTCACCTGGTGGGAGGCCCACTCCTCCAGTTCAACAAAGGCTAAGAGCTCCCTTATGCGCTCTCTAAGGAGCCTTCTCGGTATTCCATGGATGAGCCCGTGAACCCATAGGTTTTCCCATCCCGTGAGCTCCCTGTCAAGCGTTATATCTTGGAAGAGAACCCCTATTTTCTCTCTAACCTTTTGGGGTTCCCTCTGGATGTCGTAGCCTGCTACTAGGCCTCTTCCACTCGTGGGCTTCATCAGGGTGGTTAGAAGGTTTATGGTGGTGGTCTTACCAGCACCATTCGGCCCTAGGAAACCGAAGATTTCCCCCCTCCTAACCGTGAAGGAAACCTCATCCACAGCCTTAAGGCTGCCGAAAACCTTGGTTAACCCTTCAGCCACAATAACCTCTTCCAAGCTGGGAGCCAGCCCTCAAACCGGGGACTTCAGACCTCAAAAGTGAAGAAACAGGAACCATATATGATTGTTCCCGGCTGAGAAGGGTTACAGAGGAAAAATAAAAATCAGTTTTTTATTCGGTTTAGAGAAGGCGGATGCGTGGTGGAGGGGGAATGGGTGGTTTTAAGGTTGTTCTCACCTCTGATAGGGCTACTATGACGGATTATGGTGGATTTGAAGGTTTAGGCTTCATTTTATGCCTCCCTTCAAGGCTGCTTCCAAGATTTTTCGCCTACCGAGTTTTAGCTCCACCAATAGAGACTGATGCAGATGGCAGAGCCTTAGTTGCACCCCTACCATTAAGGAAGCTTGAAGCCTCACTCCTGGAGTATGGTTTCAGCAAGGATGAAGTCGCCATAACCACGCCGGAAAAGCTGGCCAAAACAGTTAGTGGGGAGACTAAAGTCGTCGGCATCCACGTCTTAGACCCCATGGGCTTAGCTCCCGTATCCCACAGCCTATCCGCATTTACAGGTGGAGGGGAAACCTACACGAAAACCATGTTCTTAGAGTTCGCTCATAGGCTTCTAAATCTTAAGCGGAGGTATGGGTTTAGGGTTGTTGCTGGGGGGCCTGGAACCTGGCAGCTTAAAGGAGTTTTCAGAAGCCTAGGCATAGACCACTTATTCCATGGTGAGGGTGAAGCCGTATTCCCTCAGGTGTGTCAGGCATTAATGAAGGGTGAAAGCCTGCCAAGCGAAATTGAGGGTAAGGCTGTTCCAGAGGGGGAAATCCCCCTAATCAGGGGCCCTACAAGGTGTGGAGTAGTTCAGATAACTAGGGGCTGCCCCCGACGATGCCGATTCTGCAATCCAACCATGTTCAAGTTTAGATCCATACCCCTGGACGACATCCTTAGAGAAGTTGAAATTAACGTTAGAGGTGGTGAGAGCTGGATTTCGCTTGCAACCGAGGACGGATTCCTCTATGGGGCTAGAGGAATCGAGATAAACAGAAAAGCCGTGAGAAAACTCATCAGCGAAGTTTCGAGAAGAGTCGCTAGAGTTGGCTTCTGCCATGTCTCGATTTCAAGCATAGTTCAGGCGCCAGACCTAGTCCAATACTTCTCCGAAACCTTAGGTTATAATCCTGGAAGCCCCTACCTTCCACAGATAGGACTTGAGACGGGGAGCCCTAGACTCATAGAGAGGTATATGTCTGGTAAGCCTAGGCCTTGGAAGCCTTCAGACTGGCCTAACCTGGCAGTTGAAGCCTCTCAAATCATGAATGAGTGGGGCTGGTATCCATGCTACACGCTGATAGTAGGCTTGCCAGGCGAAAACGATAATGATATTCTTCAAACCCTTGAGCTTGTAGATAGGCTTAAACATGTTAGATGCTGGCTTTTCCCCCTCCTAATGGTTCCTATGGGAGGCTCCCTAATGGAGAACGAAAACTTCTACCAGCTTGAAAGCTTTAACGAGGCGAGGTGGGAACTCGTGTATAGGTGTTTGAGACATAGCTTATCCTTCTCTAAACATGTTTACAGAGGACTAGTGAAGAGCATCAGGAGCGTGTTAGCCCGGTATCTAGTCCAAAAATTCTTTGAGTATGGAATGAAGGTGATAGAGGATTTCCTTGAAGCCTCAAAAAGGAATCCAGTCGAATCTTTAACTACGGTTTCAGCCGTAAACTTCCAGCGTAATCCAATTTCCCAGCTAGCATACCTAGGGAAGGCTGTTGAAATCTTCACTAGGAGAGCAGCGTAGCATATTAGACAGGTCATCTCATAAATATTTGGGATTGAAGTGATGTCTTGGGAAAGGGTTTTCACGGGTTTGGGTGTATTTTTTGTTTTGCTTGGTTTAGCCTTTATTGTGGCCCCGCTAATCGTTAAGCATTTGCCTTCAATATCTTTGGAGCGTATACCATGGATACTTTTATGGGTTTACCGTAAAGACGATTTTTGGTTTGCAACCTCACCAATCCTAATAATAGCCGGAATAGCCTACATCCTATGGACACTCATACGTTTGGGAGTCTTTAGATAAACCTATCTAATCTAAAGTTTTTCAGCACCTAAAAAGGGGAGACTTTACGGGCAAGCTTACATTAATTCTGGGGCCTCAGCACTCAAGATCTTCTTCATTGTCTGCTTGGCTGGGCTAGAGTCTTCATCGGCCCCTTCTATGTTTTAGCCTCGGTCTCGGATAAGTTTTTAGCCATTGGAGGGCTTCGGGTTTG